>JBHLQJ010000042.1:0-15474 GCA_048884945.1 Candidatus Thorarchaeota archaeon
GGTTGCTCATCAAAAGGGCAGCCTCCGATCTTCTTGTGTTTTTTCCATGTCATTTGGCGCGTCTTATCTCTTCTACTGCTTCTGGATTCACCAATGAAGATGTGTCTCCTGGGTTCTCTCCCAAGTAGGCTGCACGAATCATTCTTCGCATCACCTTAGCATTCCTAGTCTTTGGTAAATCGGACACAAAGAGGACATCGCGAGGTGTTAGTGGTTTTCCCATCGCAATTGCTACAGATTGCTTGAGCTCTTCCCTCAGTTCCTCAGAGGGCTCAACACCAGGATTCAATACACAGAATACTACAAGTTCGTTGAGCTTGATTTTGTGTGGTACACCTATTGTTGCAGCTTCAGCGACCGCAGGATGACTCACAAGAACAGATTCAGCTTCAGCAGGTCCGAAACGTTTCCCAGCCACCTTAATAATGTCATCCGATCTACCCAGAATATACCAAAGACCATCAGAATCAATGGCTGCAAAATCCCCATGAACCCAGGTATTCTTCCAACGGGACCAGTAAGTATTTTCATATCTTTCGGGATTCTTCCAAAAGCCACGCGTCATTCCAATCCAAGGGCTCTTGATGACTAGTTCTCCAACTTTGTTTCGAACAGGTTTTCCATCCTCATCAAACACGTCTGCAGCAATTCCAGGACATGGTCCAGAAAATGCACATGCCTTCAGTGGTAGAAGTGGATTGCCCATCACAATGCCTCCAGAAATCTCTGTCCCACCCGAATAGTTTATGATTGGAATTCTCTTGTTTCCAACCTTCTCAAAAAGCCACATCCACGGGTCAGGATTCCACGGCTCTCCTGTTGAACCAAAGTAGCGAAGGGAAGATAGATTGTAAGACTTGACAGGATCTATGCCATGAGTCATCAGGAGTCGAATCAGTGTTGGCGACACTCCAAGAATGGATATCTCATGTTTCTCTACAACCTCCCACATACGACCCGGACCAGGATAGTCTGGAGCTCCATCATATAATAGGAAAGTTCCACCTAGAATCAAGGCTCCAAATATTAGCCAAGGGCCCATCATCCATCCAAGATCAGAGTTCCACCAAATTCTTTCACCTTGATGCAAATCAGTTCCAAAAGACATGTCTTGCGCAGATTTCACAGGAAATCCGCAATGAGTGTGAACAGCTCCTTTAGCAAGTCCAGTAGTTCCAGATGTGTAGATTATCATCAAAGGTGACTCAGCATTTGTAATCTCAGTAGATGCTGATGTTGATTGATTAGTGACTAGTTCTCTCCACCAGTGGTCACGGTTTGGTTCCATGGTGGTGGAAACACCTGCCAGATTCAGGACAATCATATGTTCAAGGGTTGGGATTCGTTTTGCAGCTTCATCAGCTACTGGTTTCATGGGTATGACTTTTTGTCTACGAACAGCTCCATCTACAGTGAAAAGTGCCTTCGTGTCAGCATCAGCCAATCGCTCCACAATTGCATCAACTCCAAATCCTGAAAACAGGGGTAAGATGATTCCTCCAATCTTTGCAATGGAGAGTAATGCTACTACTGTTTCAGGAACCATCGGCATATAGATTCCAATAGGGTCGCCAAGTCCCAGACCAAGTTGGCGGAGCGCATTTGCAGTTTTATTGACCTCCAGATACAAATCACCATATGTCATAGAGCTGGTCGCTCCATCTTCTCCCTCCCAAATCAGTGCAAGCTGTTCTTCGTTGTTTGTGCCCATGTACTTGTCAAGACAGTTGTGTACAATGTTCATCTTTCCATTTACACACCACTGTGGCCAGGCGATGCCTTTAGAGAGATCAACAATCTTGTCATAGGGCTTGTAAAATTCGATATTGAGATATTTCAGAAGCGCGTCTGTGAACCATGCTACATCTTCAGTGGAACGCTGAATGAGCTGATCAAATGTTTTGATTCCATGATGTCTCATGAATCTCATGAGATTAGAATGTTCTACCTGCTCTGTTGTCGGACGCCAGACAATCTCACCACCGAACTCAAAGGTTTCTTTCAAAGGGTAAGCTCCTGATAGCTTGGAACCTCAAGCTGTAACTCGGTAGAAATATACATTCACCTATTTCATAGTAGTGATTTAGAAATGGCGTAAGATTAGAGAGAAAGCTCAGATTTGTTCACAGCATGTTTCGTTATCTCAAGACTGCAGGATTTGTTCTCCTTGCACCATTTTTCACATTTAGCAGCTAGTTCTTTCTCACGATACAACAGATCACATTCTTCGCAAAGAAATAAACCATTCACATTCTTTACCATATCAATGGATGCGATTTATTTTTTCTTTAGTCTAGTGGTATGGTAATTACTGAGATGAGAATTCTCAAATCATTAATCCAACTGTAACAATAGTTGTGAATATCATGTCAAGTGAGTCCTATCCAGATTGCATAAAGAACCTGCCAAAGGCGAAAATGCCATTTCCGGGCGTTCAGGCCTGGATTGCTCAAGGAGCTGAATTTCAGGTGGGATTTTTCGAGATTGAGCCAATTGGAGTTGTAAGTCCCCATAGTCATAGTGCACAGTATGGCTTTGTTATTGAAGGCGAAATGTTGCTAACAATAGGTGATACTACCAAGCTCTACAAAAAGGGTGATTCCTACTATATACCTGAAGGTGTTATTCATTCAGCAGAATTCAAAACTCAGTGTAGGATAATGGATTTCTTTGCTGAACCTAGGAGATATGAAACAGAATAAGCTGTTTTTGTTTTATCAGGGCTTAACCAGCTCTGTGTACAAATCGGTGTCAGAGATGTATTTAGGTCGGCGCTGGTTCGGTCATTTCACTTTGCAATAAGCGAATCTTCATTAGAGTAATAGATTGAATTCGAAACTCACTGAGCAAGAAGGGAGAATATCAAGAAAATGCCACCTGAGCTAGAGCCTCCATTGACATCTGAAGAAACAGAGAGGGCTCTTGCTAATATGAAGTGGCAAGGAATCGCTGCTCAGGTCAAGACTACCTTTACTGAGAGCGTTTTCCTTGTTGGTTTTGCCCTCCTCTTGAAAGCTCCAAATACAGTGATTGGTATTTTAGCTGCAATTCCTTCTGTCACTCAGCTGTTACAAATCCCATCAATATTCCTCTTAGAGAAATATAGAAGCAGGCGACAACTGAACACATACACGCAGTTAGGTAACCGGTTTGGAATTCTTCTCATGGCATTAATACCATTCATAGCCGTTGGTGAGGTTAGTTTACTCCTCCTTATTGGTGCGATGTTAATCCAAAGTACATTTACCGCAATTGGCTCACCAAGCTGGAACTCTTGGATGCGAGATTTAGTACCTCCTGACCGACTTGGTAGTTTCTTTTCAACAAGAATGGCTCTCACAGGGTTAGTTGCAATAATTGCGTCTCTTTCTGGAGGATTCTTCATCAATAATTGGTTGATTAATATAAATCCAAGCGACCTGTTTGGTCAGCTCTCCACATACTCAGTCCTATTCTTCATCGCATTTCTTTTTGGAATGATAGCGGTCTATTTCACTAGATCTACACCTGAGCCTCCAATGCATCATCGACATGAACAACTCAGCTATTCGCAATTACTAGCAGAACCATTTCAAAATGAGAATTATAGAAACCTGATTATTTTCTCTGCTGTTTGGAGTCTAAGCACTTCTTTCGCCGGTCCGTTCTTTACAGTCTATTTACTTGATGTGAATCTACTTGATTTTGATGTTGCCCAAGTGGCAGGTCTGTTGGCTTTGACTCAGATTACTAGTGTGATTTTCCTACGACTATGGGGTCGTCTTGCTGATCGATTCAGCAACAAGTCAATTCTGCAAGTGTCATTGCCATTATTCACCATTGGGACATTTCTCTGGACTTTCAGCTCGATTGCTAATTACTACGGAGTTCTAATTCCATTAATCATCTTCATTCACATTCTCAATGGATTTTCCGCTGCTGGGGTCAATTTAAGCACTAATAACATAGGCTTAAAGTTAGCACCTCGTGGTGAATCAGCCACATATCTTGCAGCAAGAGGCGCAATCATTGCGGTTGCTGGCTCTATCGCCCCGATAATTGCAGGATTATTAGCGGACCTTTTCGCACATCACACAATAGAGTTCTCTCTTAGGTGGCTCATTGATGATGAACTGTTTAGGGTCATTCCAGCTTACAGTTTGTCAGGTATTGACTTTCTATTTGTCATCTCATCAATCATTGGAATATATGCAATACACAGAATTGCACTCGTGAAGGAAGAGGGTGATGTTGATGAGCGAGTGGTGATAGATGCACTAATTGCAGAAACCAGACGTAATGTCAGGACTGTTTCTACAGTTGATGGGTTACGACATACATTCCAAGTTCCGCTCAGATCTACAAGAAGAGGAAGAAGAAAGAAGAAACAACCTGATGTTGAACCGATTCCCCCTGATGACAGTCATGACGAGGGGCAATAGTCATTCAAAAACATTGAATTTGTGGATATGTTTATATTCAAATGAATACAAATAGTATACAATTGTATTCTTTTTGTATACAATTTATGGACAGATAGAGAGCGGTAGAGGAAAAGTGGCGACAGCGAATCAAACCAAGCAGGAATCAACTGTACTCACTTTAAACACTAAGGTGACAGATTACAAGAAAGTTGTCGAAGAAATGCGAATCATATCCAGATACTATGGAAGATAGCTTCATTCATCTAAACAAGTCTGGCAACTATTGATTCGACAGTTTCAACCTTCAATTTTGAGTTAATGCCTTCAGCTCCGTCACGTAGATTTCTCAGACAGAATGGACAGGCTGTTGCTAGAATTGACGCTCCAGTTGCTTCAGCTTCTTGAACACGTTTTGCAGCAACTGCTACTGCATCATCAGGTTTTCCAGCTCTGAATCCGCCTCCTGCTCCGCAGCATTTGGCAAACTTTCGATTCCATTCCATCTCGACAAGTTTGACTTCTGGGATAGCTGAGAGGACTTGTCTGGGTGCTTCATAGATTCCTGAATGCCTACTAAGATGACAGGGGTCATGATATGTTATTGTTTCATTAAGCGGTCGTATTTTGAGCTTGTTACTTTGAACCAGCTCTAGTAGGAACTCCATCGCATGTATAATTTTGAACTTGGACTTCTGGTTTAGTAATACATCATAATCGTTGGAGAGCATCCTATAACATCCAGCGCACGAAACTAGAATGTTGTCTGACTTCATTCTGGTGAATAGGTTGTTAATTTTCTTGGCTTGTTCGCGTGCCTGTGATTCATCACCCACACGATATGCAGGAGATCCACAGCATATCTGTTCGATTGGTAATCTGAAACTTATTCCTGCAGCTCTCAGGATATGTGGTAGCGATTTGACCTGTTTATCCTCTCTGTAAATCTGTGTACAGCCAAGAAACAGTGTATAATCAGCTGTATCCAGCTTTGCTTCAGGAAAAGACTGCAGGATGGTAGCACCTTCATGAGAGTCCGCTGAATATGGATTGCCACTTTCACGGGTCTTGGTGCTGATTTTCATATACCCTTCAGGCAAGCAAACGCCTTGATTATAGAGGACTGATTTCATCTCATGAATGGCTTCACTTTGATTATATCCACAAGCAACATCACAGAGTCCGCAACTTGTACAGGCAAAGACTCGTTCAGCTATGGCCTCATCTAATTGGAGGCGTCCTTTCAAAAGGTGGTAAAGAATAGTCATCTTGCCCTTGGCTGCATAGCTATCCAGCTTAAGTTGACTATAAGCTGGACAATTCTCGCGGCAGAAACCACAACGGACATGCATACAAGCACGAGCCCAGTCTTCGTACTTCTCAAGACGTTCCATTACGAACTAAACCCCCTGTTCCCTCGGTTGAGAATATTATTTGGGTCCAACATAGATTTCAGGTCAGAGAGAAGGTTCCAAGCAGAACCCAATTGATCTTGAATCCAAGGTGAAGATCGTAAGCCAAGTCCATTTGCATTTGAGAGACTCCCACCCATTTCCAGAGCTCGACGATACATTCGCTCTTTGAATTGGAACCACTTTTCAACCTCGTTCTTTTCTCGAGTGTCAATTGGTACGCTGAAGTAAATACAGAATGGAATGGGTCCTCTAGGTCCACCAACAATGAACGCACCAAAATCAATATCGACCCAACCAAACTCTTTCTTAAGTTCATCACAAAAGTCATTGTACTCTTGGAATCTACTAAGCGGCACACATGCATCCACCAAGTCAGGCTCATATTCAGTGTGTGAGAGAGCAAAATTACTCTGATCAAAGGTGTCCTTTCCAATGTTGATAGAGTTCCACCAGGACTGAGTGAGGTCTGATGGGAGTTCAGTACCACCCTGCTCCTCTGAACATCTTGTTATGACCTCAAGTGTTGTTTTAACCATCTCTATGCTTCCAGATACCCCAAATAGAATTGCCATTGAAACCTCATCAGGAATTGGGGTCTTTGCTCGTTCCATATACTGAACAAGAGACCTCCTATCAAACATAAACACTGTTTCGGGCCAGCATCCTGCAGCATGAGCACTCTTGCATGCTTCAATTGCAGTGGTTATATCAGAAAAGCCGAAACTTATTCTATCTCGCGTTGGAGGTTTGGGATAAACTTTGAGTGTGGCTTCAGTGATGATACCAAATGTGCCTTCAGCACCAAGGAAAAGATTCAGGAGGTTATGTGTAGGCAACGAGAGATAGCTCTTACCGCCAATCCGAATTTTCTGGCCATTGCTCAGAATCACTTCTAATGCAAGTACTTGATCGTATACATAACCGTACTTCGCTCCATAGATACTGATACCCATACAACTCAGTGCCCCCCCGATTGTTGAAGATAGACTGCTCTCTGGATGATGAGCAAAGAACACTCCTTTCTCAAGAGCTGCATTGTAGATCTCTTCTATGGTTGTCCCTGCTTGCGCTGTGATGGTCAGGTTGTCAGCATCAACCTCTAAGACGTGATTCAGACGTTTCATATCAAGAACAATGCCATGTTCTACAGCAAGCGGATTGCCTGACATGCTCGTTCCCCCACCCCACGTATAGATTGGGACATTCATTTGGTTAGCAATCTTTACCACTTCAGCTACCTCATCTGATGTTCCAGGTTTGATGATTATATCAGGCGTGTAGTCGTCTGCAATCCCTTCAATTGAGTAATCTTTGGAATAGACCAGTCTGTCGCACAATTCACTACTGACATACTTGTCACCAACTATGTCTCTGAGCATCTTCTCAACCACTGAAAGATCGGGCATGAATATCAATTCCAAGAGTAGGTGCTATCAAAGCTAGAAATAGCGAATAATATCTCTACTGTATTGACCACAATACATGACGAGCCTTATTTTTACTGTATGAGAAGTTCTAAATCAGATTTCATACCTATTGTAGATAGCTGAAATACCACTATAAGTGGTAAAATGATACCTTTGTAGAGGCGCCACTGCGGGAATGGAGTGAAATGTATGTCAACATCTCGCCGTTGGCAATTCAAGATTTGTCTGATTGGTGATGGCTACGTTGGGAAGACGAGTATTCGTCGCAAGTACCTAGGACAAGGATTCAGGTCGAACTATATTCCATCACTTGGCGTTGATTTTGCGCAAAAGACGGTTATGTATAACGGTGATGATGTGCGCCTAGTGATTTGGGACATTGCAGGGCAACCTCAATTTCAGAGTTTGCGCAAACGCTATTATGAAGGGTGTAGTGGTCTCATACTTGCATATTCTGTGGTGGACAAGGAGTCATTCGATAATGCTTCCAAATGGTTAGTCGAAGCAAAGGGCTTCATGGAGAATTTTCCAGCCCTCATTATTGTTGGTAACAAAATTGATCTTCGGTCATATCATCCGAAAGAGGACATAATAACATACGAAGAGGGACTTGCATTCACAAAGAAGTTTAGTGAGCGATTGAACACGCCAGCCATATTTATCGAAACCTCAGCTCTGACAGGAGAGAACATAGACCGGGCTTTTGATAAGTTGACCAGGATGATGATCAATCCGGAGGGCTATCAGACAATAACTACAATGCATGAAATACGTGTAGGTGCAGTAGAAGAAATCTCACCGACTGAATCTAGTCCTTTTGCACCTCAAGTTTCAAGCAGCGAACCTATTACCGAAACGCCATCTGTTAAAGAATCAGCAATAGCTCATGAGGATAAAGTTGCGTTAAACATGACGCAATTGATTGAGCTCCGTGCCAAACTAAAGAAGGCAGAAGAGGAGTTCCGTGACTATTCTCTGGAGGTCGAAACCAAACTTCTCAATCTTAGGAATACAGTTCATGTAAAGAAGATAATGTACGAGCATCTAAGAGAACAGCTCTCACAAACTAGGCAAGAATGGGCAGATGCATATGACCAGCACACGGAGCTGGACAAGCAGAAAAAACAGGAAGTAGAAAAACGACTAGCAAGCATTGAATATATCCGAAAGGAAATCGACAAGATTGAAACATCAGTACGGAAACAAGTACGTGAGCTCGATTTAGAGAAAAGAACAGAGTGAATACGTCTTAGTACAACATCTGCTAAATTCGACAGGTGAACGGACTAAACTGAAAGTACTTTAATCGGATAATAACGGTCCACGATATTAAGGACAGTCACTAATCTTGTCAGAAGACCAGCACGAACTAATCGAAGACAAGTCACTAAATTCGAATTATGAGGGAAATGTCCTCACTGTGTTTAATCTCTCTTTAGTGACTTTCTTAGTTCTGCTCGGTTTGAGTATGGTTGCTCCAATCCTGCCGACTTATGCAGAGAGTTTTCAGGTATCATATACTCTTGTCGGGTTTGTAGTTTCATCCTTTGCAGTGACCCGAATGGTTCTAGACATACCTGCAGGTCTTCTGTCTAGAAGATTTAACAAGAAGATAATCATGATTTCAGGTTTAGCCCTTATTTCGACTTCATCTGTACTGGCAGGTTTCGCACCGAACTATAGTGTATTAATAATAGCTCGCCTAATTGAGGGAGCTGGCTCAGCCCTGTACGTCACCACAGCTACAGTATTCCTAGCTCAAATATCTGGGAAGGAGAAGAGAGGACAGTGGATGAGTCTATACATGGGAATGTTACTTCTTGGATCAGTCTTTGGACCGACATTTGGAGGCATCCTAGCAGACACGTTTGACATTCGTGCGCCTTTCTTCGCTTATGCAATAGTAACAGGTCTTGGAGTGATTCCAACATTGGCGTTACCGAGATTGGCTAATTCTGGCAATACTTCATATCATCTTAAGAGAGGAGAAATTCTAAGCGATATGAAACAAGTTCTATCCTCTCCATCATTTCTACTTGTGACCTTTGCAGTTTTCACGATGTTCTTTTTACGAACAGGAGTAAGAACTACACTTGTGCCGCTTTTTGCATCGAATAATCTTGGTCTGGACTCAACCTCTATTGGTCTGGTTCTTACAATTGCAGGGATAACAACTGCAATCACTATGACCCCCATGGGAGCTGTTTCAGATAAAATCGGAAGAAAGATACCCTTAGCCATATGTCTCGTTCTTACTGCAGGAATTACTCTGCTAATCCCATTTTCTACTGACCTACTCACATTGTCAGTTGCCTTAGCAATATATGGAGCCGTCATTGGTTTCTCGGGACCCAGTGCAGCATATATCACTGATTTATCGCCGCCTGACAAACTTGAGATATCCATGGGACTCTATCGAATGATTAGCGATTTCGGATTTGTGATTGGACCTCTTCTACTTGGTTTCGTAGCTGATTTGACAGCGACACCAGTTATTGGAGAGACTCATTCTGGGCTCATTGGGATTTTTCCTTTTTTGGTAACATCGATTATTCTTATTGTTGCCTTCTTTATACTCATAAGGGCTGATGATCCAGCAAGGGATGGAACACAAAATTCTGTGTTAAAGAATGACTCCTAAATCATTTGACAGAATCACATGACTTCTTCCTATAATGTTGGTATTCACCAAGAAAAGTATACAATATCCTTCAGTCAGTGATGTATCTACTTGGAACTATCATCTTTTATACAAAGTAGCACAGCTGATAAGTATGTCTGACTTAAATGCCCAAGATATGGAACTGAAACAGCTGGTTGCGGAAATACAAGGCGCACGACCCAATCCGAAAAAGCTTGAAGCTCTACTCGAAAAATATGAGAAGGAGTTTGGTAAAGAGGCAGAGCAACGAGTACAGGAGATCATTGCCGAAACCACAGAGAGAGCATGGTCAGATATCGCTGAAAGAAGGAAAAATAATGACATTCAGGGTGTCCTTGATACATTGTGGACATCTTTCGAGAAAGTAGGGGGAGAATTTACCGTGAAGAGGACTGAGGACTCAGCACAGATTCATTGTACAAAATGTCCAATAGCTGATACCTATCTCAAAATCGGGAAACCTCAGTATGGATTGCTTTTTCATTGTAGCACTGACCCGTACATAGTTGCAGGATTCAACCCCGAGATGGAGTTCAGGATTACTAAACGGCTTATGAGTGGAAACGAATGCTGCAATCACTATTATCAATTAAAACAACATCATTAGCAAATTCGTAAACAGTCGATGCAACTCCAAGCTTAACTATCATCTGAATAAAATAGTCTTTAAGACTTTGACATTTATATTAGTCGTACTAGAGCGTGGACGAGGTGTCGCGGGCAAGATGGGTGATTCGCGGTGGGATATTTGTTGTTGCGGTCATTCTTCTTTCGCAACTCATAATCACTCCTACTTCTGAACCACCAATTGTTGCAAATGGACTTGAATGGAGGGTCAAGTCCGGGGACCTTCTGACATTCAGTATCTACGTGACTGGCTCACGATCTTTCGAATTGGAAGGGTTCGGATACATCTGGACACACCTCAACAACACAAGAATAGTTGCAAACGTCATCGGATTGCCTACACTAGATGGATTCTATAATTCGACTGATTTTATTGATGGCATTGTGGAGCTCCAAAAAGTTTCATGCACGTTCGAGAACGGGACATCGCTTTCATATGATGATTTATTCCTTAGGGGACTAATTTCAATGGCATTATTTCCAACTGGTTCATGGATAGAATTAGACTTGTTATTTTCAAACTCTTGGAATGGAGAATGGATGATGTATGGACCAGATTATGTTTGGGTATCTAGATTAGACGAGGAAACTTTCTTTTTTGGCCATCTGGGAGAGTCGTGGCACTTCACTAAAGGTTGGAGTTCGCGGATAAACACAACAACAGGCATCCCATTGGCTATAGAAATCCATGATGACTATCATGACGCGGGTTTTACATCAGATAGCCTTCACATGGACCTTGTTAACTACACTACGAATCAGTAGTATATGGTATGATGATTTAGACTGAAACATGACTTTAGATAGAGTGACGCGTAATTGTGAATAATTGCTATTGAAGAAATAGTAGCAATCGATGGATTTGAATACGACTTATGCTCTATAATTTACAAACCAGAGGGAGGTTTCCATATGGCTTCAAAAGAATTGATCGAGATGTTGAACAAAGGAATCTCTAGAGAGATACAAGTAAGCATACAATATATGTGGCAGCATGTCAGGATTTTTGGTTTTGAGCACCTAGCAATTGCTGAAGAACTAAAGAAAACTGCAATTGCGGAGATGAAACATGCTGAGAGCATTGCAGAGAGAGTTGACTACCTTGGAGGTGTTCCTACTACAACTCCAGCAAAGATAACAGTGGGAGATAAACCCGAAGAGATGATTACACTTGATATGCACGCAGAGGAGGAGGCTATTGATCTTTACAAGAAGATTATAGAGCGTGCAGATGAGGAGAAAGACTACGTGACTCGAGAACTTTTCGAGAACATACTCTCAGACGAGGAAGATCATCACAACGTGTTCAGAACCTTGCTTGAGAAATAGATTACATGTTCTGCAGTTACATATCAAAAATGAAGACTCAATAGCAAGAACTGAGGAAGTTACTACTTGCCCGTTCCCGTTGATTAGCAATTCTGAAAAAATAAACTAGAATGACCATAATTACCGTTAGGAAGGTGTACATTGGATAGGCCTTAAAGTAATCAATTGATTATTTTAAAAAGAACTAATAAAACTTGAAAATGACTTAAAGCGTCTATTAGGCCTATTTTGCCCCTTATAAAGCAAAAGAGTCGCAATACTAATAAGTGTAAATTCCTACTCTTGATGTTAGAAAGAAGGACGAAAAACACGCATACAGGTCTAGTATTTACAGACCATCGATGTTCATAGGCGTTCCATTGACGCAGATAATTAACAGTAACGGACTAAGCGCTAATGTCCTGCTTATCAATGCCAAAATGCTGAATCCGCTACAAGAGGTGATATACATGAAGGAAAAACTGAGAGAGAGGTTACCAATTATCGAGTGGCCTGATATAGAGAGAAGAATGGCAATAATATCACGAATGACGAGTGAACCTCCACGCAAGGTGCCACAAAAAGATGCTACAGAGAGAACTGACCTTAAAGTTCAATATTCAGGCGACTCTCCAGAAATAAAAAGTGAAATTTAATCAAGCGTTGCGATGACATGAGTTGGGATACACTTCTTCACGACAGCATATCTACTGTTGATGATTTAGTTGAATATTTAGATGTGAATGAAAAAGAGAGAGCTGTTTTGGAAGAAATCTGTGGAGATCATCCGTTGAGGATATCAAAGTACTATCTATCTCTGATTGACAAAGCTGATTGTGAAGATCCAATTAGGAGATTAGCTGTACCCATAATTCATGAGAGCCATCTAGAGGGCAGTTATGATACAAGTGGTGAGAAATCGAATACAGTACTACCGGGGTTGCAACACAAATATAGACAGACCGTGGTGATATTGGCAACAAATGAATGTGCTATGTATTGTCGACATTGTTTTAGAAAACGACTAGTTGGTGTTGATACTGATGAAGTAGTTAAAAACATGCAAAAAGTGTCAGACTATATCAACAGCCACAAAGAGATTAACAATGTTCTCATAACTGGAGGTGACCCATTTGTGCTTTCTACGAGTCGCATCGAGAAACTGCTATCTCCATTATCAGAGATAGGGCATCTTGATTTCATCAGGTTTGGAACAAGAGTCCCGGTGACATTTCCAAGTAGGATTATTTTAGACAAAAGTTTGAGAGAGATGTTGGAATCGTATTCAAATAAGAAAGCACGTCTTTATGTAGTCACCCAATTCAATCATTCAAGAGAAATCACCAAAGAATCAACCAAAGCCTGTAGGTTACTACAGGATGCAGGAATAATAGTAAGTAATCAGACCGTACTTTTGAAGGGCGTCAATGATGACTCAGAGGTTATGGCACAACTACAGAAAGGACTTGTTCAAATTGGCGTAGTTCCATATTATGTATTTCAATGTCGACCTGTGAATCGAGTGAAGAAACAATTCCAAGTTACACTTTACGAGGCGTGTAAGATAATGGAGGAAACACGTGCCAAGTTGGACGGACACACAAAGAGATTCCGTTTTATCATGTCTCATCCAACTGGAAAGGTTGAGATTCTTGGTACTGAGAGAAATCGATTCCTATTCAAGTATCATCAGGCCAAAGATCCTAATAATTATGGAAAGATTTTCACAAGGAAGATTGACAAGACGTCTAAGTGGTTAGACGAGTTAGAAGTTGAAATCTGAGCAAAGCATTGTGGATGTCATTGTTTCGTTGCATAAACAACTGCATCTTTTCGAGTCAATTTGGCTTGATTTCTGCCCTCTAATATTCTAAGAAGGTCATGACTCTCAGCGAGAGCTAAGATAAGCGAATTAGTATCATAATCACCATAGATTATCCGTGAAATGTCATACACTGTTTGAGGGGTGTTTGTCAGCGAGTTGGCAGCATTACGGAGTTTGTCATCATATTCCGCACGGAGCACTTTAATTCTCGATTTAATATCGAGAATCGGCTCTCGGTGACCAGGTAGTGCAACGTAGCTTTCTCTGGATGAGAGGCGATTTAAAGACTCAAGGTAGGTAATCATCCCTATTTTTTCAGATCTATCAAAGGATATGCTTGGGTTAGAACTGATATCTCCTAAGATGAAGTCCCCACTGAAAATAATCTTTTGTTCATCACACACGTAACATGCCGACCCAGACGAGTGTCCTGGAACCCAAACTGCAGTAACTTCGCCGATGCCTGTTTTGAAAATAGCACCATCATTGAAACTGAGTGCAGTCGGAACAGGATCTAACAGGGACTTGAAATATTCCAGAAGACGTTTTGGGGGTAGGGTTGGAAGCTCCTTCTGAGGAACTCCAGAAGACGTAATTAGCTCCTCGTAAAACTCAAGGTAGAGGTCTGCATATCTATCATAATTTACTACAGCCATAGCGTCTTTTTGATGAATCCATACCTCTGTAGGTTTGTCATGAGTTTGTGCTCGTTCTGCAACAAATTTGGCAGCGAGCCCAATGTGGTCAGTATGACCGTGTGTTAGGAGAATTTGTTCAATGTCTCCCAAACTGTAGGATCTGGCATGAAGCTCTTTCTGAATTGTTGCTAGACTCTTGGAGTTTTTTGGACCGGTATCAATCAGAGTAAGTGGTGAGCCTTCTATTACGTAGCAATTAACACTACCTACAGGAAATGGTGTGGGTATCTCAATCCTCGATACACCTTCAATCAAGTCTTTCATAATTAATTGAACCAATTGAAATATTGTCTAAGTTGTCAATATAAAGCAGGTTGTTAAAACCAATCATTATCCAAAATGGTTAGACTAACAAGAAATTACTGTGTGATGATGATGGTAGGATGAGTATTCAATTGTTTGAGTCAGGTTGGGTTCTACCTGCTCCTGCTATGTCACAAAGTTTGGGTCAACAATTAGTTTCTGAAATATCCTAGAAAGATAGTCAACTTCTTCTGCAGTCAATTTGCTAAACATTCTAAGAAAGAATTTGTTTCTGACTTCATTTCTTCGTGCTAGCAATTTAAATCCCTTATCGCTGATCTTCAATAACACTCTTCGTCGGTCATTTTTCGGTCTTTTTCGGTCGAGGTATCCTCTTCGGACTAGACGGTCTACATATCTTGTTGCAGTGCTAGCAGGAAGAGGAAACTTCTCACTGAGGGTTCCCATCGAAATTTCACGAGCCTCTGACACGAACTCGATAATCCTAATCTCTTGTAGTGTCACATCTTCTTCTGCGAAGTCCAGTAACCTAGAAACCTGTCTTACAATTCCGAAATACGTGTTCAGCATTTGTTGAAGTTCTTGACTCATACGTTTCCTCAGAACACTGCATAGATAAATATTTCCATTGTAGAATATTACCATGTTAGAAATATTTATATATTTTCATATTGGAAATTTTCCTTAATGGAAATAATCCAGTGATAGGTGAAATAAAATGAACAGTATGTATCAGAAAATTGAAAGTTTCCATGGCAGGTTTCATGGAAGTTACTATGGATATGCTGCAATGTTTACATCAATTTCTTCAGTTGGCGTATCAATTCTGCATGTACAGCAGAATTGAT
>JBHLQJ010000043.1:0-15317 GCA_048884945.1 Candidatus Thorarchaeota archaeon
GCCTTATACGTAGGATTGCATGTGACTGCGGTTGCTCCCGACTTCAAAATCCCAAAGAAAATAGGCGGGTAGTGTGGGGTGTTAGGTAAAAAGATAGCAACCTTATCCCCTTTTCCAATACCTTTACTTGCAAGAAAATTAGCAATCCTGTCAGCATGATCCTTTACTTCTGCAAAGGAGTGAGATATCCCATCATATATTGTTGAAGGCGATTCCGGATGTTCAGTAGCAATATTATCTAAAATCGCAAATAGTGGCTCATTAGGATATTCTAACGATTTCCTAACAGTTTGTGGCCATCTCGATTTATGCCATAGCATTTCTTTCATATTCTTTCCTTCTCCATTTCTCTCTTACATTATCTTCAGTCAAATTTAGACCAAAGGACAACAATCTTTTGCTACATAGCTTGCTCATATTTCCTTCTAAAGATAGTTACTGTTCCTAAAAAGCCATAACTGACCAATCCAGCGGAACAATTAAGATACTGAATGTTGGAAATTGTGTACTACTAAACGAATCACATATTCTAGAGAGAGGAATCCGATTTGAGTTATGAAGGAGTTGTTGAACAATCAGTAGCGGGATTGAAAGAGCTTGTTGAGGCAGGCGAAGAAATTATTGGTTACATCTATCCTCATGTTCCACTGGAGCTCTTTATGGCACACGGGTTCACTCCATCCCTTATCCGTGCACTACCTGGTGTTACAAGTGGATTTGAAGAGAGTCTCCAGACCTTCGCATGTTCGTATATTAGAAATCTCTACAGTCAACGTGCAAACGGCCAGTTTCTGACTCTTGCTGGATTATTATTCCCTGGAAATACATGCGATGCGCTTCAGAATCTTGGTGATGTGTGGCGAGTCCGTTTCCATGATGATAAAGTTCTACGGATAACTTACCCTGTTACAAGGTATAGCCATGATGATTCAACGACAAAGTTTCTAGCAGAGGAGATAAGAATCCTTAGTGACAAACTCTTCAGAACCTATAATCGACCATTTCTTGCGGAAGGTTATGAGGGCGCAGTTGACTTGGTCCAAGATTTTCGAAATGGTACTCAATTCCTCTACTCAGCAAGAGTTGTCAATCCTAGACTTATTTCATATTCGGAGGTTGTTCGTTTAGTCCGAAATTTCTTGACCATCCCAAACATGTCCTCGGTGTCGGACATTAAGGAATCTGTGACATCAGTCAAAACCGCTGCTGAAGAGTTGGGACTTGTGGAAACCATCGAATCTGTAAAGCAAGCGATACTAGCTGGTAACTATTCAAAAGTAAAACTTCCCGACACTTTAGAATCTCCACGCATTGCCATTGCTGGTGGAATGGTAGAACCACAAGCAATTATTTCTCTCATGAATGAAATCCCCAATTTCATAGAATCTGTCATTGTATTGGATATCCTCTCATTTGGATTCAAAACGGTGTTCACTAGACCGCCATCTAAATCTAGAGATCCATTCATGGCGATGGCAAAATCAGTCTTGAGTGCGCCTGGTGAACCAACTCATGAGGGTCTTTCATATCGGATGAATGCTATGAAAGAACTGCTTTCAAACCTCTCAATTCAGGGCCTCATTGTATGCGAGCAGTCCTTTTGTGACCCTGACCAATTTGAGGCACCATCTATCGAGAAAGCCGCATGCGAATTAGGTTTGAAGACCATTCGAGTGCCTTTAGATCCCGAACTCAGTGATCGTGGTCGGATTGAAACACGCATACAAAGCTTCATAGAAACTCTGGAGGGAAATGGAAAATGACTCAGGAACGAGCGAGTGAAGAAAAACCATACAGACGTCTTGAAACACAGGCACTTCTTCAGCAGATTGCATTTCGTAATGGACTAGAGGCTATAGAAGCAAGTGAGAATGGCAATCTTGCTTGGGTCACCTCTGGGTTTCCCGTGGAGATTCCAATAGCGATGAACCTAGGTGTTGTCTATCCTGAACAAGCTGGAGCAATCATCGGTGCTCAGAAAATTGGTCCAACGGTCTGTGGATATGCGGAAGACCTTGGATACTCACAAGACCTCTGCTCATACGCACGAGCGAGTATTGGATCGACTGAAAAACCAGATGAGGTTCCAATTGGATCACTTCCAACGCCTCAGATTCTACTTGCTTGCAATAATATCTGTGGGACTGTCTTGCGATGGTATGATGCCATTTCTGAGATGACTGGTGCTCCAGTTTTTCTCCTGGACACTCCACCTATAGACAAACAACAGCTCCCTCATAACCAAGAATATGTTCGTCGCGGTGTTGAACGTCTAATTGAGTTCATTGGTTCACACTTCAATCGAACTCTTGATGATGACCGAGTTCAGGAAGTGGCGAATCTTTCAAGCAAAGCTGTAGAACTCTGGACGAGAGCTCTAAAATCTTGCAAGAACAAGCCAAGTCCTTTGAACTGTGCGGATAGATTCTTGACAATGGCTCCTGTTGTATCAAGTCGAGGGACAGAGCACTGTGCTGAGTTTTACGAAGCTCTTGTCACAGAGGTAGAGGAACGTGCGAACAACGGAATCGGCGCAATTAAAGATGAGAAGATTCGTTTGCTCTGGGACAACATTCCACCATGGCACTCATTAAAATTCTTCAATATTCTTGCAAGCAGAGGGGTGGTTTTCCCTGCTGACACGTATACACATGCATGGTCGGGTATTGTATATGGCAAAGACACATCTTCGATTCTTGATGGCGTTGTTGAAACATATTCCAAAGTGTATCTGAACATGGGACTTGATGCAAAGGTCGATAAGATGTGCGAGTTGATCAAAGACTATGACCTTGATGGGTTTGTTATGTTCTCGGTGCGATCATGCAAACGATACTCTCTTGGGCAACTAGTATCAAAAGAGTTAGTCACTGAAAGAACAGGAGTACCAGGGGTCATAATTGAAGGCGATATGGTGGACTCCAGAGTTTATAACGCAGCACAGATTGAAACCCGAGTAGATGCACTGCTTGAGATGCTGATGTGAGGAGAGATACTCGGTGGACATGGGTGTTGGAATTGATGTTGGCTCAACCACAACCAAGGGCATTTTACTAGATAGGTCTGGCAACATACTTGCCAAGTCATTGATGCAAACTGGTGCATCAGCTATTCAAGCAGTAAAGAAAACTCTACAAACTATCTCATCATTATCGAATGTTGATCTTAATGGAATTCCGGTTATTAGCACAGGCTATGGTCGTGCACGTGTTGAGTTAGCAGAAAAGTCAGTGACTGAAATCACCTGTCACAGTGTTGGGGTGCATCATATAAACCCGGAAATACGTCTCCTCATTGATGTTGGAGGTCAAGACTCAAAGGTTATTCGCGTAGGATCTTCGGGGCGGCCTGAAGATTTTGAATTAAATGACAAATGTTCTGCTGGGACAGGACGTTTTCTAGAAGTCATGGCGCGTGTTCTTGATGTTTCCATCGATGAACTAGGTCCACTTGCACTCCAATCAAAAACCCCCTGCTCAATAAGTAGTACCTGCACAGTCTTTGCAGAAAGTGAGGTCATTGGTCACATTGGTGCTGGTAAGTCTGCTGCAGACATCGCAGCTGGAGTTCATATATCCATGGTTTCCAAGATTACTGCGCTCTCAAAACGTGTGGGCGTCAAAGAACCAGTGTGCGTCACTGGGGGAGTAGCTTTGAATCCTGCATTCAGACACCATCTATCTAGTCAATTAGGCGTGAATCTTTGGGTTCCTGATGAACCACAACTCACAGGTGCATTAGGAGCTGCAGTTATCGCCTTAGAAAAGAAAAGTGAAATACTTGGATGATAATTCTGAGAAATCTGAATTTAGACACTTCCTCCAACAGTTTCAAGAAGAGAACCTCTCTTCAACACCGAATCACCATAATAGCTGAAGTTTCTCACATCACATAAGGTTGCTAGGAATTTATGCACTAAATGGAGTAGCTTCTCTTCCTGCCTTCATACCAAGTTCTAGAGCTTTCAAGTTTGTTTCCTTGAATCTTGGCCATCGATCAACTATTTGTTGCTTAAGTCCTTCAGGTGTAACAATTCCAGTAATAGCAGTCAGAGCTCCCAGCATCACCACATTCGTCGCTTGTTTTGCTCCCACATCTACATCCGCAATCCTTGTGGCTGGGATTTTGTATATTTTCACTCCATCAGGTAAATCGCCTTCAACTTCCACCAAGTCGTCATCAATGATTAGAATTCCATTATCCTTGAGTCCATCAATATATTCAAGGTATGCAGCCCTACTCATTGCAACAAACACGTCTGGTTCCTGCACCTTGGGATAGTCAACTTCAACATCATCTACTACTATCTCACTCTTGGTAGCACCGCCTCGTGCTTCTGGACCATAACTCTGCGTCTGAACACAGTGCTTCTTCTCTACGAGAGAAATTGTTTCTCCCAAAATAACAGCCATGGTAACTATTCCTTGGCCTCCAAATCCACCAAATCGTACCTCATAGCGTGGCATCAGACTCACCCTTTGAGTTTCTGGTGCATCTCTTTAAGAACTGCGGTATATTCTGGTTTTTCAATGTCCACAAACTCACCACAGACTATTCTCTTGTCGTAGTCGAGCTCAGCTTCATGTGGCGGAAGACCATTCTGGATTTCAGCCACTTCAAGCAGATGTTTATGCATTTCCAAACCATCACCAAGACGATTCATTCTGCCATACTCAGTCGGACAGGCTCCTATTATCTCAACAAATGAGAAGCCTTCTTTCTTGATGCCCTTTTCTATGGATTTT
The DNA here is from genome assembly GCA_048884945.1 of Candidatus Thorarchaeota archaeon. Taxonomy (GTDB): domain Archaea; phylum Asgardarchaeota; class Thorarchaeia; order Thorarchaeales; family Thorarchaeaceae; genus SMTZ1-45. Next base: position 4,746 of record JBHLQJ010000043.1, read on the forward strand.
GTTGCTCTGCGAGCCTGTACCGCAGTCCAGCGTGCAACAAAGGTTGCACCTGAAGATGCTGCTAGTTTAACTAGGTTGAATGGGTGTTCAATAACACCTACTGGCCTTGGACTGGTCTGTGAATATCTGCCATGCTCAGTCGTTGGGCCAAATTGCCCACCTGTCATTCCATAGTTGAAATTATTGATGCATACAACTGTCATGTCGATGTTTCTTCGAGCAGCATGAATGAGGTGGTTGCCACCAATGGCTGCAATATCACCATCGCCACTTACAACAATAACCTCCAGCTCAGGGTTTGCTATCTTTACACCCTCTGCAAAAGCAATGGCTCGTCCATGAGTGGTGTGATATGTTCCAGTCTTGAAATAACCTGATGTACGACCTGTGCATCCAATTCCTGATACTACAACGGTTTTATGGAAATCAAGCTGAAGGTTGTCAATTGCTCGGGCTATCATTCCTGTCACCACGCCAACAGAACATCCAGAGCAGTAGATCCAAGGTTGTCTGTCTTCCCTGATGTATTTGGCCATTGGATGCTTCAAGACAGGTGTCGACTCAGTCATTGAGAGAATCTCCCATTCGCAGGTCGGCTCAGGGGCAAACATGATAAAAGGATTGTTGATGTGACCATTAGGTTTCCTAACATGGTGAATTAGAATAGGTACTAGATTGATTTGATTTCTCTGATTTTATCAAGTATCTCATTTGGAAGTTGCGGCATGCCTGCTGGTTTAGTCATAAGATGTACTGGTGTGGGTGCAGCAAAGGCTTTGACCATGTAATAGACTTGTCCTAGATTCTGCTCAGCTACAATAATATGATCAACTTCTGATGCAAGTTGAGCTACCTGCTCTTCTGGGAATGGCCAGACAGTCTTCAATCGTAACATGCCAACTTTGATACCCTCTGCTCTGGCATCCCTAATCGCTCTCTTTGCACTTCGCGATGGTGTGCCATATGATATTACACCAATCTTTGCGTCATCGAGCATGAATCTCTCAACTTCAATTATTTTGTCTGCGTTTTTCAGAATCTTGTCGTTCAATCTCGTAATAAGTTCGATTTGGATGTCTTCCTTATCGCTTGGATAACCTCTCTCATCATGAGTCAATCCAGTAGCGTAGAACTGGTACTTGGAACCAAATAGTGCCATAGGTGGAACCAAGTCGTCATCCGCTTTGAAGGGCAGGTATTCAGACGGGTCTACTGTTGGTAGTTTCCGATACTCAAGTTTCAAGTCCTTTTCGTCTGGAATCACAAGTCGCTCCCTCATGTGACCAACAGTCTCATCTGCCAAAACAAAAACAGGAGTTCGAAATTTTTCAGATAGATTGAACGCTTGAACAGTCTGGTCAAACATCTCTTGGACAGATGCGGGAGTCACTGCTATGATTTGGTAATCTCCATGGCTACCCCATTTTGCCTGCATGACATCACCTTGCTGTCCCTTCGTAGGTTGACCAGTGCTAGGTCCTCCTCGCATTATGTTGACCAGTACCAATGGAGTTTCAGTCATGACTGCCAAACCCACCGCTTCAAGCATGAGACTAACACCAGGCCCGGATGTAGCAGTCATTGATTTCACACCAGTCCAAGACGCACCAATTACGCTGGTGATTGAGGCTATCTCATCCTCATACTGAACATAAGCTCCTCCAACCTCGGGCATTCTCTGTGACATCCATTCAGCAATCTCTGTTGCTGGTGTGATCGGATAGCCCCCAAAATATCTGCAGCCCGCGCTCAGAGCACCCTCAGCACAAGCGATATCGCCCATTGTGAACATGATTTGTTCAGGCATCTACTTTTCCTCCTTTTTTTGCAAACCTTTCTCAAACTCAGGAATCTCTGTGCCCTCTTGTAGAGCTCCATCTTTGTAGGCTTTTTCAGCTTCTTCTCTACCAGCCAAGAAGATTGCCATGTCTGGACAGATCCGCTCACAGAACTCGCAATTTACGCAGGCATCAATATCGCAAGCAGTCACTGGATGGTATCCCTTTCTATTGTAAATGTCAGTAAGGCATAGAACATTCTTTGGACAGAACTCTATACAAAGCATGCATTGTTTACATTGTTCCCGGAGGATAACAAGCACCTTTTCTCTTGTCCTTGGGGGTTTCGGTGTTATCGGTTTCCGAACCACTGACATCGATTATTTCTCCTTGAACCCTATAACAAGAGTCCAATCTGTAATTACCGTGACAGGAACCTGTTTAGGTGTGAACCATGGCGCACCCTCGAGCTATTTTAGCCTTACCTTGAGGGACCTAATCCTCCAGCGCGTAATCAATATAGTTTAAGAGTATATCATCAGTAATTTGGCCTTAGAATACTGGAGTCGTAGGCCTTGACCACTGGGGATCCAACTGATGATGAGTTGGCAGAGCTCGTTAAAGGTAAGACCCTAAGTGTGTACTGGTATATGCTACGACATCCGCAACCCTTGACTGCACGTGAAATCCAACGTGGTGCAGAACTTTCAAGCCCATCATTATCAATGCATCATTTGGAACGTCTTAGACAATTTGGACTAGTCGACAAGGATGTACACGGTCAATACACCGTCAAACGTGATGTGAGAATAGGAATACTGAATCAGTTCATGGGACGTGGAAGAATTATGGTCCCACGATTCTTATTCTATGCGACCTTCTACACATCACTCACAGCAGCATTAGGATCATTGCTGTTCTGGTTATCCACCGACTGGTACTCTGTTGTCCTTCTGACGTTGCTTACATCTGCCTGCATTGTATTGTGGTATGAGACGTTTAAGGTTTGGAGAGAACAACCTTTTCCGGAAGGTGAAGGAGAATGAAATCAGAAATAGATGTTAAAGACAGAAGAATGAATCGAAAAATGATAAGAAACGGATTTGTTATAATCCTATTAGTACTACCATCTTTTATCTTCCCGATAATGAGTAGCACAAATTACATCACTTTCGATTCTGTTTCCGCACCACTTCAATATCTACCCTCAGCTGAAACCCCAATACTAAATCTGAGCTACACATCCCGCACTCTTCTAACTGATACCCCTGTAAAATCTGGGGGTGTAATTGCAGGTGATCATGTTAAATTGAAGTCGGTTTGGTCTCCACCCATAATCAATCGTTCAAGGTTAGAGATTAATGCTCATGCCATTCCAACAGTTATCTCAATCGAAGCAAACCAAGCGACCCTAGAAATTGACACCCGCGCCCTTGGCAATAATGCAAGCTGCACAATCACTGCTACAGCATGGTTAGATAATGGTACTGCAATTGTTAAAGAATTCACAAATGTGTATATTGGTAATTTCTTTGTTCCCAAAGTGCACGTGGTCAATCCAAATGGCGAAGAAGACTGGACATCGCCTCACAATATTACTTGGATAGCATCAGATGTCAATGTGGATGATGAGCTTCTCTTTGATGTCTATCTATCATCAGATAATGGGAAGTCTTTTGAAATCTTAACAACATCTACTAGTCTCACTTGGTTTGAGTTTGATTTTGCTGATGTCTATAGACTAGACTCTTACTTAATACGAGTTCGTGTCACTGATGGTATTTACTATAGCTCAGACACTTCTGATAGCACTTTCACTGCAGGGACAATAGTCACCACCACTACCACAACACCAACCACGACTCCAACTACCCCTACTCCTGAATTAGAACCAAGAATAGTCATCTTCATAGCAATCCTACTATTCTCAAGTGGAGTGATGGCTCTGGTTGTCTACTATGCTGCAAGAAAATGGATTTAGCCAAAAATCCTGTCCAGAAGAGGTTGTGTGTTGACAATATGCTTGTCAAGACCTAGTTCAGTAGGATCTAGCCCCATTGCCAGTCCAAGTAATTGGGTGTAATAGAGGACTGGAATTTTGTACCTAGACTCACCTAGCTCTTTGTTCAACTGTGCTTGAGCTGTTTCATACTGTAAATGACAGAATGAGCAAACATCAACAATACAGTCCACACCTGCAGAAATGAGGTTGTCAAGTTTTTCCTTGGCAATATCAACACTGACAGTGACTTGAGACCCTCTGACACCTCCCCCTGCACCACAACACATGTCCTTGTCTTTATACTTGACACTCTCAGCTCCAGTTGCTTCCACCAATTCATCAAGGAATGTATGTCGTTGTGTTTGTTTCCATGGCCTAATCTTGCTTGGCTTCAAAAGATGACATCCATAATGGACACCCACCTTGACTCCGTTAATTGGTCTGGTTACTTGCTTTCTGATGTAGTCTGCTCCTAACTCGTTAAGAACTTCAATAACATGCTTTGCTTCAACTTTACCATCAAATTTCAATCCCAATCCTTTGAAGACTTTCTGAACTTTCTTCAATCGGTCAGGATGTTCACGGACCTCAGCTAGAGCCTCCTTAAAGGTACCATAGCATCCATTGCAGCCTGTAATGATGTCATGACCCGACATCTCTGCTAGGGCTAGGTTTCGAGAAGCGAGAGCTAGCCATGTTGGTTCATCGAAAGACCGGACAACTCCTGGGGCTGGGCAACAACTTGCTCCGTCAAGATCTTCCAGCTGAACTCCCAACTTCGGAAGCACGACTCTAATACTTGCTTCTAGATTTGGAAATCGGTTGGGCATCACGCAGCCAAGAAAGAAAGAGTATGTCTGTGTTTCTGTCAACTTAGATTTCCTCCGCCTTTTGGCCTTCAACAAGCTCTTTGAATCCAGTTCTCTTCATAATCTCCTGAACTTGAGCGAGTGCTTTCTTGTTCGAGTGAGTTGTAGGAGGGAGTTCTTTTAGTCCCAAATCTTTTCGTATCTCTTGATTAGCATCATCTATCGGAACAGCATGACCTGTTGAGAGAAGTTTCTGAGAGGCTTTCTTATGCTGAGGCAGCATAAACCCATGGTCTACAGCCATATTTCTCATAATGATTATTGCATCTGTGACCTTGATTTGTCTGGGACATCTTTCGAGGCAAGTGTAGCATGTTGCGCAAAGCCAGAGGTCAGGGCTTGAAAGGACTTCATCTTTGAGACCCAGTACTGCTTTGCGCATGAGTTCACGAGTTCTGAATGCAGTGCGTCTTCCACTTGGGCAGACACTAGAACATGTTCCGCATTGAATACAAGTTCGAATCCTATCTGCTCCCGATTGCACTATCTTGTCAACGAAGTCAGAGTCGATATCCTTGCTATCAATGGTTTCCCGAGAGATACTATCAGTCATGCTCATGCCTCGGCGTTATCTAGTCGGCTCCCACAATTTACGAGATATAAGGATTGAGTTACTGTGGTTTTTTGAAATGGGTGATTTGATAGTATCAAAGAATTTGCTTCTATAGTATGTAATTGTGGATTATTCATATACTGACTCAATCAAATCTATAGCTATCTGATCCAAGTAGACTTAGATTACCAATCCTAACAGTAGTTAACCCCTCTTCACGGGCTGTGTTTAATGCAGCATAAGCATGAGCCCGACTAGTTCTTGGAAGGTCTCTCATTGCGTGATGTGGATAGAACCCAAGAAGCACAGTTGGTATTTTTGGATCGCCTTCTGCGATGAATCTACATACACTTCTGACTTCGGGAATGTCAATATATCCTGGCACCAATAGAACGCTTGCGACAAGAAACTCTCCAACTTGGGTCTTCTTCTTAGCTGCAAGCTCTTTGAAATTCCGGAGTGCTATTCTATTTGAAACCCCAGTCAACGTCCGATAAATTTCAGGTGTCACTGCTTTAATATCAAACTTGAAAGTCCCTCCAGTATCAGTGACAATAGAAGTAATCTTGTTGAGCCACTGTTTTGATATGTTGCCATTTGTTTCATAGCAGACTGTGATGCGTTTCTCTTCGTTCAATAACTCGGAGGTCATCAAAGAGTGTGCTGCGTTCGGAGCAGGATCTCCACCAAAGTAGCACACACATGCTGTATAATCATCTGCTGCACTAGCTAATTCCTCTGGTGATAACTGTGGTCTGCCCTTTGCCATCATTATCCGATAGCTCCCATTTTGACAGAATAAACAATCGGAGTTGCATGAACCATAGAATACTGCTAGATTCTTCAACCGTTCTCTGCCAATTCCTAGTTCTCGTTCCTTTGTGACAGAACAGACCCAATCAGCGCAACAATTAGTTGGAAGATGATCAAAATACCATGAAACCACTGCTTGACCTGGATATCTCTCAACAATTCCTGATTTTGTTGCTATTTTATTATTACAAAATCCTATATCGCCCTCGCTCATTTTACAATGATTTCCACAGTCTTGACAAGTGAATTTGCCCTTATCTGGAATAGCTGGAACTAATAGATCACGTTTACGAAGTATCTCGTGTGTTTCTTGTGCCACTGAATCTACACCATTTCTGATGCAGTCTGAACATACTCCCACTGATTGAGAAATAATTCTCTCATCAGACTTGTGATTTGGACATAACATCATTAGTATTCAAGACATTTGAGTGTATGAACTTAACGACCTGAACAACACGGATTTAAGTCTGAAATTCACCCTCCTCAGAGCCGGTGTATTATCTTGACCAGTGCCGAGGAAAAGTCTGCAATCGTCATTGATACCCCAGATGATTCATTTGTTCAAATGATAAAGAAAACAGGTGGTCCTTTTATCCAGAGTTGCTATCAATGCGGCACGTGTAGCGGGAGTTGTCCCGCTGGAGCTCGGACTAACTATCTTGTTCGGGGAATAATTCGAAAGGCACTCCTCGGTCTGAAGGAACAATGCATCTCTGCTCCAGAGCTGTGGTACTGTACAACATGCTATACCTGTACAGACAGATGCCCACAAGATGTCAGACCGACTGATGTTATCAAAGCTATCAGGAATGTTGCTGTTGCAGAAGGATACATGCTAATCCCTCATCAGAAGACCGCATTGAAGGTCCTTGAGGCTGGTCATGCAGTACCACTGGATAAGGAATCGTGGGAACTCCTACGAGAGAAAGTGGGGATAGAGCGAGTCCCGCCTAATGCTAGTAGATATCCTGAAGCAATTGAAGAGATAAGAAAAATTGCAAAGAAGACTGGTTTTGACAAGCTCGTAGAAGAAAAAGAGGATAAGAAGGAGGAGTAATTATGGCAAAACAAGCATTCTACCATTTCTTGGGTTGTATAATTCCTCATAGATACCCCAGTGTCGAAGCTGCTGCAAAACTAGTCTTCAAAGATCTAGGGGTTGCTCTTCTAGATATGGAAGGAGCAACATGTTGTCCAGCGCCAGGAGTCTTTGGATCGTTTGACCGAGTGACCTGGGCAACAATAGCTGCTCGTAACCTAACAATCGCTGAAGCAGGCGGTCACCCTATCACAACAGGATGCAACGGTTGCTTTGCTAGTCTTTGGGACGCAAATCATGAGATGAAACACGATGATGAGCTCAGAGATGCAGTGAACGAGAACCTAGCTGTAATAGACCGTGAGTTCAAAGGAACAATCGAGGTCTGGCACTATGTTGATGCGCTCTACTCACATGTAGGCTTAGAAAAAATTCGAAACCGGGTGACTCGTTCATTCAAAGGCGTTAGGATGGCACTACATCCTGGATGCCATTGGATGCGCCCCAAACAGATAAAGAAAAAGGATGACTCAGAGCACCCACGTATATTTAGAGAATTATGCGAAACTTCTGGCGCTGATTATATTCCATACAAGGATGAGCTAATTTGTTGTGGGGCAGGCGGGGCTGTCCGAACTGCAGATGTGAAAATAGCCCTTGAGTTTACCAAACAGAAATTCGATAGTCTCTTGGAAGCTGGTGGAGCTGATATTGTAATCACACCATGCCCATTCTGTGAACTCCTACTCGATATGGGTCAAGTAGAGATCCAAAACTACTTTGATGCAGAATATCACTTTGATATCCTGCATGTTGTTGAGTTGCTCGCTTTAGCTTTTGGCCACGAACCTGAAGAATTCGGTCTTGCAACTCATCTACAGTATATGCAACGTAAGAATCAACCAAATTGGGAACGACTTGGTATAGAAGCAAGAGCTTGATATTTACATTTCCTCCATGATGTGAACCATATTCTCTCGACCTTCCCTAAATCTCCGAATCAGTTTTCTCTCTTCAAGAGATGTCAAGATTGTGCTGGCAAGTGACTGAGACATATCAAGTTCTTCATAGATTTCCCGCTGGGAACAGGAACCACCTCTCTTTGTCAGAAATGAAAGAATTTCTTCTTCTTGCTTTGATAATCTGACAGGTTTGATAATGGTTCTTGATTTCAAGCGCATTATGATTGCAGGAATACGCTCCACGAAGAGAACAGCTACACCTCCGATGACAAGAAACAGAAGCCCAATAGGAATCAACTGCATTGCGTTTATTGGAGGTGGTTCGGGCAGTCCCATGACTGCTGCAGGAATCCCATATTTCACAATATATGCCACTTCTTGTCCGGGTAATAACTGTTCACTGAACCAGACAAATATGGTATGTTGCCCATCAGTATAGTTCATTGATGGATTTGGGAATAGAGGTGCGGAAACTCCTTCTTGCAATATGGCATGAGCAGGTAAAACTGCAGTAAAGGTCAGATTATGAATCTCATTAATTGGTCTGATATAATATATCAGATGATTTAGATACATTGTCTGATCCTCATTCAGTCCAACTTGTTCTTGAAGGCATTGAGTTGTCAGATTAAGAAAGAGTGTTACAGATGTGTCTGGAGCCAATGGTACAGCTGGAAATATTCTCACAATCATATAATTGCTCTCTGGGATGATTGTAACTTCAGCCACAGTTCCATTAAGTAAAGCTGTTGAAACACCTATACTCCTCACATCAATCCTGATGTCAAAATAATCCTTGACTGATATACCAAAATTCTGAACTACAGATTCAAGAATAAGTGAAGTGTCGCAATCAGTTTCAAGAGTAGCTCTGATGTTCATGTCTGTCATGACAATATCCTGATTGCCCACTTGAAGTCCATCGACATTAGCAATTGACCCAAACTGAAGTAAAACAACTATAACTACTGCAACTACTGAAATAGCGTGCTTACTGCTAACCATATGGACCATCACTCCTCTATTCTAATCCTCTATGAATACTCCGGTTAGGCAAAGGGTGGAGGGAGTAACCTCCCTCCTATGGCGTTCAACGGCGCTTAATAATTAGGCCAATGCTTGCAATCAGAACGACTGCAGCACCAATCAATGCATAGGTTTCGATAGGGAGGTCCAAAAGTCCCATAGGCGGCGTATAGGGTGACCCACCTTCAAGAAGCCTCAATGATGGATCATGAAGGATGGAACCTCCATCAAAATTAGGATATGCAAAGAAAAGTAGGAGTGCACTCCCATCTGTCCAATAAGATGCTGAAACATCCGCAGCAACTTCTGACCCATTCAACATGGTCATCACAGCAGTATCCAACCAGAGATAGAATCCACGAGTGACATCAGTCGCGGCATCAACAAATGAAAGCTCTTGTACAATGTCATCGATGCCATCATCATTTTCGTCGTGGTCTTCAAACTTGTCACCAAGATTCTGCATCACATCACTAGAGTCATGCTCATCATCACCTGTATCCTCATGAAGTAGGAAATGGTAGTCACGTTCACCACTGGAGGCGACATCTTCTCGAAGATAATTCAAGACAGCTACACTTGATGTATTTGATATGAATGGAAAATTACCGACCTCAATGTCAATTTTGAGCTCAACACCTCCAAGGACAGTATAGTTCGCTTTAATCTCTTCATTTGCGGTCACAGTCCCATTGTAGTCGTCCATGAAGATATGACCATAGAATTGCAGAGTCATAAATTCGAATCGCGAGAAATCAGATTCAGGGTCTTCTCCCCCATCGCTGGCTAAAAGTGAGTCATCGCCATTGTCATCATAACCAGGCATCCAATCCTTAAACCAGTCATCCTCCCAATCTTCACTAAGCCCTCCCTTTGTGTAGGACGCATAGATTTCTTTATTCTGACCAAGATCATTGGTTATGGCACCAGTCTGAAGACTCCACTCAAAAGCATCCAGCGGGGCGAATGCGAGTGTTTCGTTGGGTTGATACACACCATCGCCATTGTTATCCTCAAACTCAACAATCATCATGTAGCTAACCAAGAATCGACTCAGAGAACCATTCTCATCTGATGTGTACCAATACTGATATGATGGTAGTTTGGGGTTTAGCATCACAGTCATGATATCAGTCTGTATCCATACTGTTCCATCAGGATCACGATGTTGTTCTGGTTCCGTTTCATCGCTTGTAGAATCATCGTTTCCATCATCATCGCTTAGTGTGAAGGCATGGACAGCTCCTACTGAAGAAACCAGTAGGAAGAAAATTGAAAGAAATAACGCTTTTCTAAGTAGAGTCCTTCTCTTCAAGAATTAATTCACCGAACGAACCTTCTCATCTCTATATATAATCACCATTGAACAACCTACAAAATGAGGATCATTAGAAGACCTCATAAAACTCCATTCTTGCATCTGAGCCTTATGACACTTCAGAATACTTCACTATATTTATTGAGTTGAATTTCAAGCATACCGATAATAGAGAATGTACAGTATTATCCTGGTTGGATTTTCGTATG
>JBHLQJ010000044.1:0-15217 GCA_048884945.1 Candidatus Thorarchaeota archaeon
CTTGGTCATTCAATTTAGCATTCGCATTAATAGGACTCATCCCGTATTTCATAGGGTTATATCGCCAGCAGCAAGAAGGCGAAAAAAGAAAATCATCAACAGTCAACTGAAATGGAAACGAGTTTGGACTAGTCAGTTCGAAAGAATAGTCTAATGAAAAGACACTGAGATTCATGAGAAAGGGATAGTGATTCGTTACCAGCTCTGGATTGCAAATCCCAAGCCAGCTTCAACTCTCATCTCTTCTTTATGATAATAATTACAATCATACCGATAATAACAATACCACTTCCTACAGATACCCACAATAGCAAGTCAGCTGGAGGTGGTATCGAAGTTTCAGGATGTGTCGATGTAGTGGGTAAGTCATCGTTTATGTATCCAATGAATAGATTTTCAAATAGGGCGGCATCTGCTGCAACTGCAACAAGTGCGTTAATAGAACCAGTATCTGTCGAGTTCGTCTGCCCTTCATGATTCTCCAAATTCACAATAATCTCAATACAGTGTCCCTCAAATGTAACCACCTCTGGATTTGTTAATGTGACAACCGTTAGCTGATCCCAGAAGTATAATCCAACTGTAATCATGTCATAGAGCAGATGAGCCTCAGTTGTCCTCATTACACCTTCTAGTCTATCAAGGAACGCTTGTGTCTGTGGGACTTGGTTCGTAGCGTCTAGAGCAATCATCCTGATCGGTAGTGTGGACTTGAAGACAATATCTGCAGCATGTGGATCAACCCAAATATTCCATTCTGCGACATAATTTGGAATATCCGATTCTAAACCAACATTTCCAGGAACATTAATTGCTCCACCCATGAGAAGAATCTGATTTATCTTTGATTTTATGGATGGTTCAGTGCTCAGAGCAATTGCAATATTGGTGAGTGGACCCAATGCGATCAGCGTGACATTTTCTTCAGAGCTCTCTATCAATGTAATGATTAATTCTGAAGCATTCATAGTGGATGGCTCCAAGCTGGTTGTAGGCAGATCAAGTCCATAGAAATTATTGCTTGCCTCTCTCCATGGAGTGGGAAAAGCATGGTCAAACACGAGAGGGGTTTCCTTCCCAGCAGCAACTGGAATGTCATCGATACCCAAGTACTCAAGAATACCAAGAGTATTGGACACCCCCGTATTAACATAAGAAACACCACATGAAACTCCTATTCCGAGTACTGTAACTGCAGGGTGTTTGAGAAGATACAAGATTGATTGCCAGTCATCAGGAGCTGCATCCATGTCTACTATCACCCTAATATCATCCTGATTTGAAACAGTGATTTTGCAATTTGAAACATCAGTCCATGGTAGAATGAGAGATAGGATGGTGATTATCGCAACTGCGTTTTTCCCAAACAAAAACGTCACCAAAATAGATTGATGATACTATCTGATAAAAATCTGTTTTATTTAGGTGCAAATCCAAGAAATGGCTTCACTTTTACTATATTTTCTACAAAGGACAATTCTTCGGAAAGAAGATAAGTGACCTAAACAAGGAAACAAGCACCATCTTGGAGTGTGGTAAAAAGATGAGTGGGGAACTTCCCAGTTTTGCAAAGTACGTCTTTCTGTTAGGTTTCATTGTATCACTGATAATGGGAGGTTGGTCTTTTCTTTCTCCCGAATCATGGTGTGCAATCACTGAATGGCCTGTTGAAATTGTTTCAGTTCGCACAATAGGTGCATTACTTCTGACACTCTCCGTCGCTGCAATTCTTGCATTTCGTGCGAAAACGTGGAAAGAAGTTGAACTCTACGTCCTGACAATTATAGTATTCTCAATCTTAGGAATAATTGCAATGGTCTGGAACATAGCTCTGCCTGGTCTTCCTTTAATTGGTTGGCTGAACACTGGTCTACTTGTCTTATTCTTTGTCTTGTACACCTACGTCTACTATAGATGTAAGTGAAACTAATAGTAGAAGGAATCTTGGCACATTTGCCTGGAACCTATTCACTTGGTTCCAATGGATAGAGGATGTGCTGCTATGCCAATCCTCTAATATTTGGAAACTAGATATTTCTCTTCAGGTTAGATTCACGTATACAAATTCTCAAAAGGCAAACCGTCGATAGAACCTCTTGGTTATTAAATGAGCCAAGTCAGACTTCAACATGGGCGAGGCAGTTTCTCTGCGTTCACAATTCTTGCTTTCGCAATCATCAGTTTGTTTTTTCTTCAAGCTATTGGAATAGCCTTTCTACAACTTGGCATACCTATGTGGTTGGCATTCCTGATTGTTCCCGGTTCACTTTTGGGGAGTGTTATCAATATTCCACTGTACACGATTAAATCAGATCCTGCACCTTGCATAGAAGAATCGCATGTTCAATATTGGGGAGTCAGCTACCAGATTTTTCATCCAGAATGCCCCGGCGAAACCCAGATTAGTATCAACTTTGGTGGAGCTATAATCCCTATCTTTGTGAGTGGATATCTCTTAATCATGAATTCTGCAGCTCTTGTTCAGTTTACAGTCGCAATAGCTGTAGTAACTCTCGTAGTACATAAGGTTGCAAGAATTGAGCCAAATGTTGGTATTCTAACACCAGGGTTTCTCCCAGCATTGGTTGCGGTATTCACAACCTTGGCAATTTTGATGATTGCTCCAGGATTATACAACGGGTACGCAGTTGCCTACGTGTCTGGTACCCTTGGAACCTTAATAGGTGCGGATCTACTAAATCTAGGAAAACTATCTAGTCTAAGAACAGGAAAAGCATCTATTGGTGGAGCAGGCACATGGGATGGAGTCTTTCTTACAGGCATCCTAGCTGTATTCTTGCTTTAGTCCGCCGAAACATCAATCTGGTACGTGCACCTACGTTATTGTTTATAGCAATATCTTCTGGATTAGCATGATATACTATGCCAACACAAATGCCTACTCTCTTCATCGGACATGGTTCTCCAATGAATACCATCGAGGAGAATGAGTTTACGAAAGGTTGGCGAGATATTGCCCATCGGATTCCAAAACCTGATTCAATTCTTTGTATTTCCGCTCACTGGTACACTTCAACTTCAATGGTCGGTGCAATGAAGCAGCCACGGACAATACATGATTTCTATGGGTTTCCTCCAGATTTGTACCAGCAACAATATCCTGCACCGGGAGCTCATGACCTTGCCAAAACGATTTCAAAGTCAATCAGAGAGCCCAATATCAGTCTCGACGAGTCGTGGGGTCTCGATCATGGTACATGGTCGGTGCTCAAACATATGTATCCTGATGCAGACATCCCCACGCTACAGCTTAGCATTGATTATACAAAACAACCTCGCTTCCATTTTGAACTTGGACAAAAACTTGACTTCCTTAGGGACCAGGGTGTTCTCATAATCGGGAGTGGAAATGTAGTTCACAATCTTGCAGCTGTGAATTGGCATAATCAAGATTTTGTGTATGATTGGGCACAAGAGTTTGAGGAGAAGATATTTGACTCACTTAATTCTGATAATCAGGCTGAGCTCATTAACTTCGAGAACATGAAAGATATTTTGAAAAAAGCCCATCCTTCATTGGACCACTATTTACCTTTACTCTACGCAAAAGGTGCAGCTGGTCATTCTCAAAAGATTGAGGTGTTCAATCGGAAAATAATCATGGGCTCAATTTCAATGGCTTGTTACAAGTTTGTTTGAGTAAAATGGCAGCCAATCAATCGTGAATATGTGTTTTCAATGGAATTTCCTTGAATATCTCATTATTTCTTCTTTTTTAAAAAAATGACTAGAGCAATGATAAGGATGCCACCAACTGCTATTGATGAAAGCACTATATCAATGGGCTTTATTCCTACATCAAAGACTTCTACTTCCCTGACAACTTCAAGGGTTGCGTTGGTATCTTCAACTTCTATGTCTACAATATATTGACAAAAACCCAAGCCAGTGAACTGACCTGTATAGTTGCCATCGTGACGCACATCTGTGAGTTCTACAGTGTCGATAGGTATGTTTCTGTCAAAACCATATAGAAGTGCAGTTACATTTTGGATATTTGTTGAGAGTATAGTTCCAAGTGTATCATTCAAGTCGTCAATGACTGCACTTATGATGACATCAGTGCCCAATAGTCCTTGGGAAGATGTCAAAGAGCTGGATGTAACTCTGGACAATCCTAACGCACGTCTGACAACCTCTGCACAAACCTCTGAGGTTGGCGCTTCGAGATACCCACCACCAGTTGGTCCTCCTCCTTGACCACCAGTAATCATACGACCATCTACTACTACTTCCATTCCCTCTATGGGAGTAGCCCCAGCTTCCCTCATATAGGCACTACTTAGAAAATACGACACGACTTTACTCCCATTTACAATGCCCTCCGATTCAGCAACGACTCTGGTACCAGTGCACACTGATGCGACAATTAATCCCATATTGTATGCATCTGCAATGAATGTCAATGCTGCGCTTTCTGTTCTCAGTGTCTGCCATTGGATTCCTGATGAAACAAATAGACAGTCAAACTCACTAACCATTTCTGGTGTCATCTCCTGATGTGTATATTCCACTATGATCGTTTCATTTTCACCTATGTCAGGTTTTGAGCATGATGTGATATTATGGTCTAAAGAATAAGCTACAGTGGTGACATTAACACCCCACGATTCGAATATCTCTCGTGCATCATAGTAGTTCCATCCAAAATTGTCTGCTATGAACATCAGGACCTTAACATCTGAAATTGTTAGATTATTCTGCGAATATATGACCCAGGGATTTGATGATGTGACTGAAATTATAAGGAGTGTTGTGAGAAAAATAGTTCTCCAATTCATCACAATCGAAAATATGTTGTATTCAAACCATATTAGGGATAGGTTCAACGCTATATTGGACTTATATACGAGCATATGTACTATTGCTGGTGTATTGAAGCTTACCCAATTAGACGTGCATTCTCACGTTTCAGTCGGTCCTCGATCTCCTTATATTTTGAATGTGCTTCTCGAGCTTCCTCTCTTCTCCCAACCTTCTCTAACGCTTCTGACAGAACTTTCCATCCGATAAGAGCTTCAGGATCGATCTCAACTGCTTTCCTGTAGTACTGTAGACCTTGCTCCGTTTTTCCTCTCTCGAATTCTATCTTTCCCAAATACATAGCAAAAGCTGGATCCTTTGGGAATAGTGAATGCATTCTAATGTATAATTGCTCAAGCTCCGCAGTCCTGTTCAAGTGTCTTAACGACTTTGCAATAGCCTTTAGTGCATGGTAGTTGTTTGGTACCAACTTCTCTGCCTGTGTAAGCGTTTCAAGGGCTTTCTCCCATAGCTGCATCTTGCTGTACGTCATCCCCAAAGAAACGACCGCATCATAATGTATTGGATTGATTGAGAGGCTGTGATGAAATGCTTCAACCGCATCATCATATTTTCCTTTTTGAAAATACGCTACACCCAATGCTGACCAGTATTCGAATTTTGATGGTTCGAGTCTTACTGATTTCTCTAGGTGTTTGATAGCCTTCTTGTTTTTACCTCTGAGGATGTACAAGCCTCCTAAATCCCCGTGAGCAAATCCATGGTTCTTATCTAGTTTGAGACACTGTTTGAATGCATCTTCTGCCTTGTCTGCTTCATTCAATGATAGGTATGCTACTCCAAGGACGTGCCATTTTTTAGAATCTTTGGGATTCACTCCCAAGTCTTCTACAAGCTTCTGCACATCATCTTCTATATTTGACATAGTAACCTTTTCCTCGACAGTCATGTTTCTATGAATAGGCATCACTGATTAGTATTGTCTTCAAAACTCATCTAGTCCCTCATGGTCGATCCATGTCTTATAATAAGGATCAAATGAGCCTCTAATACCACGAGATGCGATCAAACCATCTACAAACTCACTCAAGCTTTTAGAAAACTGCAGATACCTTGACCCTTTCTTTATCAATTTCGTTCTTTCTTCTGATAGTTTTTTTACACCAACTTTCATTTCTCTTGCCAACAGGTCTCTTATTTCCTTGTACTCCTTAATATGAATATGAATTCCAAGTTCTCTTGCTTTCAGCAATCGAAATCCATTGCCTGTCCTCCAGAGTCGAGATACATCTACCCATTCTTTTGTTAGAGTAGGAAGTTTATCATCAATCTCGCCTAAAACAAGAATCGTTTCCCTGTATCTTGCTTGAATCAAATCCGATGCAATGATTGCAGAACGAGTCGATGATATATCTTCAATATCAAGAAAAAGAGTCGACCCTCCATTTATTAGCTGAGCGCTTAGCTTTTCTATTATGCCATCAAAAAGAAGCCTAGATGCATGATCGATATTCTTTGGAGTTTCGATTGAGCGTAGCTCATCGAAGACTGGACAATCAACACCTGCAAGTTCTGACATTCCAAATATTGAAAGTATGATGTGATGAGTTTTCAGCCAATGTTTTTGAAAGATTTCCCTGCAAGCTTTCTGTAGGATTGTTATTAGCTCTTCCCAGTCCTCCCTAGATCTGATATTATTCTTTAGGACTTCCTCAATATAGGACTCCAATCCTTGGGGATCATCCGTTATTAGAAACGTATCTATGGTTTCTCTAATAGTCTCCATGGCTTGAAAAAAAAGAAGTCAAATGACTACTTCTGATTTTTGTTCACTGACGTTGAGAAATATTAGAACATTTATTAGAAGACTTTATGATGATTCATGCATAATATTGGGGTAGTACATTGCCCGAGAGAGGAGGCGAGACTGAGCGTCCCACCCCGCTTGAGTTAGATATAATGAGATCCTTTGGGTGGGCTATAATTGAAACTGAAGATGCACTCTACCAAAGGTATCTCAATCTGTCTGCAAGTAGATCACTAATGCTTCAAGATGAATTTAGATCTCACCTTAAAGCACTGGAGGCTAAAGGATTTCTTGCTCCTTTGGACTTTCATGGAAAACGTGCTTATCGTAGATTGTTAATTTCTAACGATATTGGGAAAGAGATACTACCAAAAGAACCACTAGATGAAATGCGATTGGTAATTGGAAGTCGTAAAGTTCAACCTAAACACACTCACGAGTCAGCGCGAATAACTCCTGAGCTCATTCAAGAATCGGAACTTGTGGGGAAAGAGATTCAGAATGCGTTAGAACGATGGTTAAAGAAAGAAGTTGGACGAATTAGCAAGGGGATGCTGTACGCCCACATGGTCAATATGCAAGCGGCACTACAGGAGTCTGAGGAAGCGCTGTTTGATTACGTCCGAAAAGAAATACCAGGTGTTCTAGCTGAGGTTGGTGTTGCCCTCCGTATGTATGGGCCTGATTTCATGATGCTTACTTTGAGACTCACAGAAGCTAATGTCAAAAAATATCGTTTCTGATTGAAATTTAAAATAGTCTCAAATAGATTTGCGGAACCTAGAGTGTACTATTTTCCCCACCTTGATGGAAAACCACCAGAGTGGTACAAGTGCAACTATAACTTCGACCTTCAGGACTTCCTATATTGATAATATGAAATGAAGAACAGGATGAAGAACAGAGCCATAATTAGCATGTAAAAATATAGAAACCACGCAGGGTAGCTACCAGCCACAAGCGAGATGATTCCGCCAATTATTGCTAATGGCGTGTAAACAAGCTCCATCTCGACCAAAATCTTGACGCTTTTCCAGTTTCCTGCTCTGAACCCCAAAAACGAAGTCAGTCCAATGCCTATGAGTAGTGCGCCATAGGCGATATTCACTGCGTCTGCAGGAGTAGTATGACCAATGAATGTATTGAATGAATCTGGCAAAGCAAATAGCCATATTCCAAATAACCATCCCACTAGCCAATGAAGCAGAAATGTGTATTTCAGTATAGTTGGATACTCATCTTCAGTTCCCATTATTACCTACCTCGCGACTCAGAGAGCCTTTTTTCCCTCTCCCCACTTATCTAAAAATCTTTTGACCAAATGATGATTCTTGAATCCATATACTGCTAGTTCCAACTGATTCATAACTAATTTCAAAAATAACGTGATTAGATTTTATATGATAATAGAATGGCTCCATGAAGACCGAAGTAAACTTCGCAAACTTTTTGATTCACACACTAGCTTTCGCGCTGTAATCTTTCCAGCCCTTGATCAGGGAAGAGGAAATATGTGGTCGAACTCACTCGAAGCACCAACAGTCGCTAGGCTTCAACTTGTTATAATTAATGTATTAGCCGGAGACCCTACAATTGCTGAAGCTACAGAATTGATTCAAATGATAGAACCGCTGCAGTTAGTCATTGGACCTAATGAAGGGTGGAACCAGCTAATCAGAGATTTATGGGGTGAACAGCTAGGAATCCAAGAGCGGACATTGTTTTCTCCTCAATCTCTTGATATTGAACATTTAAGACGTCTTCGAAATCAGCTGCCTGATGGATATAGGTTAGAGCGTATGGATCTTGAAACGATAAAAAGAGTGGATAAGAGAAAAGCTATGCACATACCTACTTTCTTTGGGAGTTCAAAAGAATTCCACAAATCGGGCATAGGATATTGTATCAAGTTTGAAGATGAGGCGGTATGTATGGCTTCAACATTCACACCCTATACGAATGAGTTTGAAATTCAAATTGATACAATAGATCCTTTTCATCGACAGAAAGGTCTGGCAACTGTAGCTTCAGCAGCTTTAATTATTCATGCTCTTGAGAATGGAATTGTTCCTCAATGGGATGCGGCAAATGAAATTTCATTTCGTCTTGCTTTGAAGCTTGGCTATACAAATCCAACGCACTGGGAAGCTTACTATCTCAAGCCAAAGACCTGGTAACTTTCTACTTCTTCTTGATCAACGCAACCACTAGTATGACTATGAGAATGCTTCCTCCCGTTAGAGTATATACCAGAACAAGATCCATCTGTTTCGTAGGATCTAGACCCACACTGAAGGATTCGATTTCTTTAACAACCTCAAGGGTCGAATTACTATCTTCTACTTCGACATCTATAACATAATCACTCTCTTTGGAAACTATGAACTGTCCCAGGTAGGTCCCATCATGATTCTCATCGGTGAGTTCTATAGTGTCAACTAGAGTTCTATTGCCAAAGCCATAGACATGCGCGGTCACCTCTTCGATGCTTGTTGATAATATATCGCTTAATACATCATTCAAGCTATCAACAGTTATACTAAGGGTAAAATTAGTACCAGCGAATCCTTGTGATGGGGTAAGCGTGGAATCCGTTACTCTTGATAATCCTAAAACATGTCTGACAATTTCAGCGCAGACCTCGGATGTAGGTGCTTCAAGCCAACCCCCTCCACTGGTTCCTCCTCCACGTCCTCCTGTGATTATATGGCCATCAGCAACTGCTTCAATCCCCCAAACTGTAGTAGCTCCTGCTATCATCATTTGGGGTTCACTCAATGAAAATGCAACTACTTTTGAACCATTCACAATGCCATTAGCTTCGGCAATAACTCGAGTACCTGTGCAAATGGATGCCACAATCAAACCCAGATCAAATGTGTCTGAAATGAACTCCAAAACAGTTTCGCCCGCTATCATATCAGCCCAATGACCTCCTGAAGTTACGAGAAGACAATCGAACTCCTGGATCATCTCAGGAGTCATTTCAGATAACAAGAGGTCTGCAATTGTATAATTTTCTTCTCTATTAGGACAAGCGGTTACATTGTAATCAAGTGCGTATACAACAGTTGTTACATTGACTCCCCATGACTCTAGACATTTTTTTGCATCAAAATAATTGAGTCCGAAACCATTAGCCACTAAAATTAAGACTTTGGCATCCGATGGGTCTGGAATATCTTGTGTAGATGCCAGTGTAGGAATTGAGAAAGTGAGAGAAAATATTAGTAATGCAGAAATCAAGAGGAAATTCCATTTCATGATAATCGAAAATTGTTCAGATTCCAAGTATATTAGGAATAGGTTCAGCGCTATGGATAAGAACTAGTGATGTAAATCATTGAAGCAGTCCTATTACTATTATTTCTCAAGAATCCGATACCAGTATGTGTAAAATGGCTTGAAACCCATTGATTCATAGAGTTTCTGAGCCGGAATATTCTCTTCCTCCACCTGAAGGAAAGCTCGTTTCGCTCCATGGTCTTCTCCCCACATTGCCAATGCACAATTTACTGACCATGCAACTCCCTTTCGTCTAAACTCTGGCATAGTTCTTACAGAGAACAGACCAAGCCACTCTCCCTCAACAACTCCAAGTCCTACTCCTGCTATACTCCCATGTTGTAGGACTCTAGCAACATTCTTTGCACCTGCAATTCTTTTGATAATCTCTTTTCTCACATCTATTGCTTTTTTCTCCATCTCTGACCTGTGCAATAGAATGCTCAGTGATTCATCAGTGATTTTGAACAGATCAACTGGTAAATGCGGGTCTAGGCACGATATTTCTTCAATTGGCACTGTTTGCACATGCGTGACCATTCGCTGTACGAAGCCTTTCGCTTCTAGCAACTCATCAAGTCCTTTTGGTTTACTTACAGGAGTTATTTTAAACGCTGGTAGAGTGTTTTTTTCCTTGTATAGGTCAATTATGTAATCCACAACTGTTTCAACATCGACATTGCCTACCCACTCATTTGGCAGAACACTGTTTGCTCTCCATGTGATCCCATCATTCCAATGGATTATCCATCCTTTATACTTCACAACCTCTCTAGCAGGCCAGCAATATGAAGCTACAAGTTCTAGCTCGGCAATCTCGCTTTCACTTACCATGTCTAATTAAGAATCATTACTTCCTAAAATATTCAGACTTTTGTATAAGAAAAATCAAATCCGATATAGACACTAAAGCAAAACATCTTTGTGACACATCTACTCTGATTAACTGAGGATTTTGCTGTGAGACCAAACCTCAAAGAAGTAGCATGGTCGATTATAAGTGGTCTCCATCAAACTCTTCGCAACAGCATTTCACAAACAGCATATAAACCGCTTGAGATTTCTGAAGCAACAAGACTAGCTGGACTTACATTTGTGATGGCCTCAAGACAATTGGATGAAGCGTACTTTTTTTCCAAACTTTCCTACGAAGCAGAAAGAGTAGGTATTTCCCCGAAGCACATCAATAATCTTGCACGCGAGGTCCTAGAAACTTTTAGATATCAAATTCCTGAGAACCTATCCTCAGAGGACCTCGCTACTCTTCTTGGTTTGATACATTCTATCGGGTGCTATGTTCTCCCTCTCCGTTATAATCGGGGAACATATCAGAAATCTTTGGGTGCCTACTACACACCTCCATGGTTGGCTGATTATATCGTATCATTGACCATATCTCCTAAACTGGAAAAATTGGCTGAGCTAGCCTCAAACAAAGGCCTATCAGCGTTGAAAAATATTCTCGCACTAAAAACTCTGGACCCAGCTTGTGGGACAGGGGTATTTCTTGTTTCTGCAGTGTATGCATTTGATCGAGCATTGAAGAAAGGGATTGATAATGCTCTTGAACATGGAATAAGTCATTCAGAACTCGATGATGCAGGCGTTCTAAACTACAAACAAACTATTAACGAAAACATGGTCGGAGTGGATATTGACTCAGGTGCTCTTGAAGTGACTGATGTTTCATTGCGTCTACTCTCACAAACTGATTCTGAAAAACTGGGTAACTCAGCACTAGGTAAGACCCTGAAGCGAGGGAACTCTCTTATTTCACTAAAGGGATTAGCAGGAACTGCAAATCACAAAGGGTTCTTTGAGGATCCATACTCTCGTTTCCCCTTTGAGTGGTGCGATGAATTCAGTAATATCATGGGGGATGGCGGATTTGACTTCATAGTGATGAACCCTCCATATGAACGCTTGAAGGCAAACCTTTCTGAATTCCTCAGAGATCGCCTCCTTACTGGAGAACGTGAAATACACATGGATAATTATTCGAGACATAAGGAGAGAATGAATGAGGATATTCTTTATTTCAGAAATTCAGGTGATTATGTTCTGAGTAGCAAATACACAATTGATATTCACAGATTGTTTATTGAACGAGCTCTTCAGTTAACAAGCGAAGGCAGTAGAATCGGTTTTATCGTTCCTTCAACAATTCTAGGCGATCTTTCTTCATATCCGCTGAGGAAGACGATTCTCGAAGAGAACATACTCTTGACAATTGATGATTTTCCTGAAACTTCCCGATTATTTGATGGTGTTACCCAGTCTGTCACAGTAATGACCTTGGAACGAGGTGGACATACAAAATCGATAATGGCTCGATTCAGCCTTCGTGACATAACCGATGTTAATTCTTACAAGTCCATACATATTCCTGCTGACCAAATAGAACGAACTGCTGGACCATTACTCTCTATTCCTCAGGTGGACAAAGTAGGATGGAAATTAGTTTCTAAGATGCATAAGCATCCTACAGTGTCTGAATTGGATTATCTGTCTGTGCATCGGGGTGAATTGGATCTTACATTGAATCGTGAGTGTATAATGTCCAAGCCAACGAATTTCCGCTTAATACGTGGTTCAGATATCTCACGATTTTCATTTGTTGATCGGAAAAAAGGACAGATTGAATATGTTGATATTAAGCGGTTAAAGTATGAGCTTGGTAAATCAAAGCGAATAGAACACATCAACCAACACAGAATTGCTGGGCAACAAGTTTCAAACAGGACACAGAGATGGCGACTGAAATTCGCTCTTGTTCCTAATAATGTTGTTTTGGCAAACTCATGTAATTACATATTGGATGTAGATAGCTCCAACAACTCTCGTGGTTGGTTTCTCCTCAGTATATTGAATTCCGAGTTGATGAATTGGAGGTTTAATCTAACAAACACTAACAATCATGTTTCTACTCGTGAATTATTGCAACTTCCAATAGCAGAGATTGAATCACGTGAATCTTTGAATTTCAGTTCATTACTTATCGATGAAGTTAGGAAAATTGAATCAAAAGAAAACATGCCTTTAATTGAAGCTCTTGTTTTTGCATTATACGGCTTTTCCACGAATGAGTCAAAGGATGTTTTGAAAATGCGCTTCGTTCCCAAGAAAGAATCTACTCAAATATTAGCTGAGTTAAGGGATTTAATCCACTGAGATCTACCATTGTCTTACAAACATTTTACATTCAAACGAGAAAATTGATAGTCTGTGACCTCTATATCGCTCGCATCAGTTGGTTCTGAGATAAGCGATGCATCGAAGCTGCTTTACAACCATATATGTAGTACACTTAGTGAGCTCGATATGCAGATGGTTCAATCAATTCCGGAAGGAGGGAATTGGAAAAACATACCTCCTTCTATTGTTCAGAAATCTGCACGTCTTGTTCAAATCCATGAATCTGGTGGACGAACAACATATTATGGTAGGTTGAAGAATGCATTACCAAGTTACACAATTAATACTTACTTTAATCGTCCTGGTAATGGCACTTTCATCCATCCTGAACAGAACCGTTTGATTTCAATGCGGGAAGCAGCTCGTCTACAATCATTTCCAGATCAATTTCGTTTTCTTGGTAGTCTTAGCTCAAGATATAGACAGATAGGAAATGCGGTACCACCGCTGTTGGCTCGCGCAGTAGCATCCATCTTGAAACCGGGTCTTGTCATTGATCTTTTCTCTGGAGCAGGTGGTCTCTCAGAGGGATTTTATCAAGCCGGAAATGAGATTGTTCTCGCATCGGATTGTAATTCGAATATGTGCAAGACGTTTGCATATAACCACCCAAACTCTGTAATCATTCAAGCTGACCTCCATCATAACAAACAGGCAAGTCATCTTCTTGAAGCCATTGAAAACATTCTGTCTGGACGAACTCTGAACTCCCTGATTGGCGGTCCTCCATGCCAAGGATTCTCAACTGCTGGTAATAGAAATACATGCGATTCTAGAAATAATCTTGTTTTTCGAATGCTTGATTTCGTTCGTGTTCTTATGCCTGATAATGTTGTGATTGAGAATGTTCCTGGATTGCAATGGATACAGAATGGTCAGATTTTGGAAATAATCCTGAAGACACTAGAAGAAGTTGGATATTCGGTATGCACACTTCATCTGCGTGCTGAGGAATATGGCGTTCCCCAGCGGCGAAGAAGAATTTTCATTATTGGTTCTAGATGCGCATCTATTGAAGAATTACCAACCAGTTACTTTGCGCCCATTATTCGAGGAAGTATAAAGAGTGATATCATTCAGAGTTCTGACAGCTTACCTCCCCCTGTGAATGTCTGGGAAGCCATCTCTGATCTCCCTCAAATTTCATCAGGAAGTGGTGACGATTCAATTGAATACGATTTATCTTGGATTAAAACTAACTATCAGAGACTTATGCGCGATTCGATGACATTAGAGGATTTCATTATAAAGAGAGCCAAGTAAGGTTGATTAGTGAAATATGACAAGTTCGATTGGAGAGCATATGTTACTTCCTACTGATTGTAATAGGATGTTCCTGATATGATTCTAAATGCTGTACTCTTTGACCTATTAGGGTCCAAAGCATTAGCATCCATATCATTTAGTAAAGAGAAATTCGAGGATGAATTTCTCAAACATGTTGTTGAGGCTTACTATCAGCTTATGCAGGAAGACTCTGCTCGAGAATTCGTGACTACCACAATTCAAGAACACAGTACTTGCATCTGCAGAGTGAGTGAGGTCACAATCATTGTGGGCATTTCCGATGCGGCGCCTATCCCTCAGGAAGACATTGAACGAATGAAAAGAATTCAAGAAGTGTCAAGAAAGGAAATTAGACAATCTTCAGTAAGGGATTTCAAAGACGAGTTCCAAGGGATTGCTGAAGAGCTCCTAAGAGAACGTATTAGAATTTGTTTCATTACAGGTGAGACCCCCTCCTTTGAGGACAAATCGGGAACTGCAGTTGATTTGATAATTCAATCTCGCGGTCGAAAAGGTCGTTCTTATTCTGCTCCACTCCGAATAGGTCCATTTGGAGTAGAAGTAATGCGACTCTCACAAGATGCCATTGCACGAGGCAAGTGGTCAGAAGATCTTTCAAGCGCTTCATTATTCGTCTTGGTCATATCTCCACCACTTCCAACAGCTGATAAAGTGGAACAGATTGTAATGCGAATACGAGGCGAGTCCTCTACAAAACTAATTGTTGTTCCTGGTTCTGATGGTCAGCTTGAACTCGCCCGAGAATATGAGGACCTCTATGGATTGGAGCTCTCAGATGTATCTTCTAAGCCAACGCACTTACTCCTTTCATCAATGGCTATTGCTGGTTTCATGGAC
>JBHLQJ010000045.1:0-15165 GCA_048884945.1 Candidatus Thorarchaeota archaeon
CGCCCAGAGTCACCAGTTCCTGAATTCTTGCAGGACCATCTTTTACAATCTGCTCCACTACATCACGATGACAGAGACCGTCTCCAACACGGATAGTATCAGCAACATGCAATTCTATCGAGTCCTCAGCAGAAACGACCGCTGCTATTCCTCCCTGGGCTCTTATGGTAGCAGACTCTGTAAGACGGTCCTTGGTAACTATGTTGACTGTTCCATGTTCTGAAGCCTTCAGAGAGAATAACTGGCCAGCTAACCCACTACCAATGACCAGAAAATCCGATGAATAGATTTTGTTGGCACTCCTTGTCATCGTGATTTCTCCATGTTTCGGTCACCCTATTTAACTCATAAGGATTCGTGAATGTAGTAGGAAGACATTAACACAAGTATTGCATTTATTCACAAGAAGGGACTGATGAATAATGACAAACTGTGCAGAATGTATACGGTATGGCTATTCGCGAACCGATCAAGTAGTGTATCCATGTGCACTCTGCGGAGAGCTAAGATGTGAGGACCATACAATCTGGGTTCCAGCGCATGAAATTGACCGACCATTAGATGAGAATCAAGCACTCCTTCAATTGTTTCGAAAGCAATCAAAACAAGGTGGATGGTATTGCTTCTGCGGGCGTTCCTCACACGTTCCGCGTGGTGTTTCCTATCGCGCAGGTTCAAACAGAGAAGGAGGAAAGACAGTCACGTCCATATTAGAACATGAGAAGAAACCCGGCCTTGAAATGTTTCGTATGTGGGAAACAGGAGTGATAGAGGATGGATATGAAAAATCATGGGAAGTTAAGAACTATGCTCTCTCATGCTCTGTTGCAACTATCATGGTCTTGATGGCCACCCTTCATGCAGCGCAGAGAACAAAACCAGGATTTCTTGACACCATTTATCGCACCGCTATCAGTACAGTCGGTGAAAAGAAAGACACATTCTTCGTTCCATCAAAGAAATTGCTTGAGATGTCTGTGGGTGAAAATCCTGATATGAGCGCACTTGTAAAATTCATATGTTCTAGGTGTGCTGTGATTGCATGTCTGAACAGACAAGACCCATTCTATGATCAGAAGCTCTTCAAAGCAATTGTAGCAACGCCAGAAACTCTTTTTGCAAATGATGAACCATGATTAACAATGTGTACTACCAGATACCGTTAAATGTTGAAAACTTGAGCTCACCTTGGAGCTGACCTGTGTGGATATAGAAGGAATAGTTATATTCGACGCAGCGGCAGGAGTTCCGTTATTTTCCAGAATGAAGACAAAGACTGATCCTTCATTATTTTCTAGTTTTATAGCAGCTATTGCACATTTCACGAAGGAAATGAAGTTTGGAGGTTTGTCATCCTTCACCACCGAAGAAAAGGTGATCTATTTAGCTCCAAGAGACAAGATTGTAACTGCGCTCATTGCACCTAAGAAAAAAGAGTACGAACAAGCCTATTCCTTGGCAGATGAGTTGGGAAGACAGTTTGAAGAGAGTGGTTTAAGCTCAGAAGTTTCAACAACATTATACAACGAGTTTGCAGAGATTGCTGACCAATACCTTAGGAAAATCCAGAACCCATTCTTAACAAGAGTTTCAGAATTCATTCAAGAGGAGTATGATGGGAAAGTTTCTATCAGACCTAGTCTAATGAAGCAAGATGGTTCTCAAGGTACTGTGGATTTGCTAATTGATGCTGGAAGAAAAGAGTCCATCGGAAGTGACTCGTGGGGACATTTTGGGGAGAACTATAGTTTTGTCAAGGTTATTGATACTCGAGCTGGAAGGGCACATATCATCGACTTCATTGACTCGTTGGACAATTTTGCAGTCCTTACTATGAGAAAGGATGAGATGGTAGTTCAGCCGTATTTTCCAGCAAAAGCCATAATTATTGCAAGAGAGTATGAAAGTGCCGCTATTGAGTTTCTCAAGAAACTACCTCGGGGAAAGAACAGGAGGTATATTGATGGTGCGTACCTCTTTGCAGGCTTCAAACTAAAGGGCATTCCAAAAGAAACCAAATGCACTCTTGATGTTTGGGCGTGGCATGATGACCAGAAACCAATACGTATCGATATATGAATCTCATCAAATATCGATACACTATCTCTCGATTCTTCGACGCATATTAGTCGAATTCCCATTTATCGATGATAGGTTAATACGACATCATTTGACAAGGGAATTAATCGAAGGTGAGGAGAACGATCTTTCATAGCCCTGTCAACAATACTCCCACCATACGCTTTTACCATCCGTAATGGAGTAGTATCAGGCAAATGAATTTCAATCTCATCAGGGAGAAGTTCCATTCCAGTTTCAATCTGATGTTGATTCGCTGATAGTCCTATGTCAATGTGCGTCTTTCCAAACCTTGTGGGAATTCCATTAATCGTGAGGGGTTTCTTTGCGGTAAACCATTCACTTGGTATGCCAGCTAGAAAGACAAGGTTGTTTTGGTTCTCGAAAACAAGCATGTCACTGATAAGGAGAATGAGGTCTGCAGCAGCTAACACGCTTGCTCCATTTCCGCTAGCGCCTCCAAAAGTCCGGGGGTTTACGAAATCCGGTAGGAGAAAATCTTCAGAGAGAAATTCAAGAGCCCTTTGCAGGAGAGGCTCAGCTACATCACGCAGCTTGTCCCTAACGTGAAACTGCGCAAGTCTTAGCGCGAGATGACTCGAAGGAAACTCTTCAGTTTCATTGGTTTTCCAGAGACCTCGTATAAGACGCCTTTCGGATACATCTTTGTAAAGAGATCTGAGAAAAGGCTTATCGAATCCGTCATTCTTAAGTTGAATAATACTTGTCAATATGTCAAGTAGTGTTCTGTCAATTTCAGGCATGTGAGGGTCATTGGAACGAGGCCACCTAGCTGTTTGAATTTCGTAAAATTTCTCTTGCACATATTTTTCAACTTGAGAAACAGTGTTTCTTATTTTTGAAGCTAAAGCTACTTCAGTCAGAGAGAAGTAGTTCAAACTCTCTTTAAGTGCCGCAAAATCCCAGAGTAATTCATTGAATTCCATCAACATACTAGAATTCAGAAGACGATAATGTTCAAGTGGGGCATCTTCAGCTTCGTTTTCGAGATGCTCATTAGAAAAATGACCGACCTCAATTTTCCCGAGATGGTCTGCAGCAAGTTTCGTAATTAGGCGTTCAGCCAGAAATACAAGGTGATTGTGTATATCATGCAGAGATTCTCTTTCTAACGAATATCCTTGCATCTTCAAGAATCCCCATAGTATCGGAGAAACCATTGTACCGTCTAAGATATCCTCGATATTCTGAATAGTCTGAGCTAGTTTGTGCATAAGTTGATGAACTACATCAAGTCCGCCGGACTTAATTAATGCAAGGAGAACTCTCATTAGTTCTTTCCAGTTCAAAATGAGCTTACTTCCGTCTGAAGCTTCTGGAAACAGCAATGAACAAGCGTGAATGGCGAGACATGCAGAAGCCTGCGAAAAGACACTATCCAGTCGTTCGTCTGGGAATATAGTTACACAACGTTTCTTGGAAAACTCATACCATTTTCCAATCGCCAAGTCTCGATTATGACTATCCGGTTTATGGGTTGCAGATACATCTGTGTGGTATATCTCAAGAGGAGAAGCAAAGAGGATAGTCTTGGTTCCTGCAGGAGCAAGCTCGACATTAAATTTCAGAACAGCAGTCCCTAATCCTTCTTTAGAGAAGATTTTGTAGTCATACCTGGTTTTATCAGACAGAATGGCTTCAGGAATTGAGATGTCGTTCGCATCAACCAAGTAGACAGCAGATGGACTAGTGTCAAGCCGAACTGCTAGAGTTTCATTAACAAAAACTTGGTTGTTCGTGGCATCAAATTCAATTGTTTCAATTGGCTCAAAACCCATCACAGACATAGGTCTAAGAGTAAAATAGAAGGTCATTGTCGCAGGTTCAAGTGAGATGTTCTTCAAAACGATTTCATTGTAGAGGTAGTCAATGTCTTGGTCTTCAACATGATAGACTAGTCTGGTGAAGTCGACTGATTGAATATGAGTCTTCCATTCGTAGAGTTGATCTTCTGTTGAAACAAGTTTTAGCTGCGGTTGGTCCTTTCCCATAAGTGCAGGAAAAGTGATTCCATCTGATCCGAGAACCCATACATCTATTGCTCCACAGCTTGGGATGGTCGTTACTAATCCTCGTGAATCAGCCAGACCGAATTTCTTTGAACCTACACCACCTATCGGAGACCAATTCCGATATGCATTGTTTGGTAGTTCAGATATTAGAACTTCTTCACTATCATAGTCATTCAAGGTAAGGTCTGCCCATGAAGGGAGCATCCATGGTTCAGCTTCAAGATAGACATATGCATTGAGTTGCTCTCTTAGATAATTAATTTCTGAATCTGCAGGCATCTTAATAGTTGGTAATTGCAATCTATGATTCTGTGCCACTCTTCTAAAACGTTGCAAGCGAACAGAATCATCATTTACCAATTTAAAGAACCTCGTTCGGAAAATATTCGTTTCCTATAGAACTACGAAAGATTTACGGTCTTTGTCATTTATTTGTATGTCTAGGCTAGCTACCGAAAAACGACTCAAGTCACTAATCATGAGCTAGATGATAAGTGCTAAAGCCTTAATAGAGCTAAACCAAAGGATGCCTTCGTCAAGTATAATTTGCGAAAACCCTAGTATGTTCTAGAGCCACCACAGAAAAGAGGGAAGCATAATGGCCGAAGTTCTCACAAAACCATCCAGACGCATTAGGAATATGGTAATGAAAGAGCTTCGATTAATAGTAAAAGACAAGGTCGCGTTACTATTGATTTTCTTGCTGCCTGCGGCACTTATTGGTATGCTCTGGTATGTTACTGAGTCAAGCAGCATGGGGGGCATGGGCTTTGGAGGTGGAGGCATAGGTGGTGGTGGCGGCGGTGATGATAACGAAACCACCACAGGAAGTGCGATTTTACTTGGTATTGTGGACTTGGATACAACTAGAACCTATGACGGAGAAGACCTTTCTGAGAACTTGACAGCTTTCTTTGATGAATTAGCAAATGTGACGTTGTTCAATACTACAGCTGATGCATACAGAGCGCTGTACGACCAATTGATTGATGCATACATCGTTATCCCTGATGGATTCGAAGCCAACCTCACAATAAATGAGCCAACATACATCGAAGTACATTATGATGGCAACGATTTCTTAGGATCAGCCTCCATTCAAGGAATTGTGCAGGCTGGAACCATCTTTTTCAGAGCATCAAAGCTCTGGATTCGCTCAGAAGTGTTTCCGGGCGTGATTATTGAGTTCACACCGGAAGGAGGTTACCTAGAAAGTGTGTTTGGAGGGTTCATTGTTATATTTTCAAGCTATCTTGGGATTGCGATGACATCAGCTCAATCAATCGTTGGTGATACGCCACTTCGAAGAATGCTTCTTACACCAACTAATAGACTGGAGGTCATTGTTGCTAAGGTGTTTGGGTATGTAATCATTGGATTCTTCCAATCGTTATTATTAGTCACACTATGGGTATTAGCATTTGACCTTAATCTCAATACAAGTTTCCTCTCTCTTGTGATTATTATGAGTTTGAGCTCACTCACAGGTTCAGCTACAGGTATATTGATTTCATCAGTTGCAGGCACGAGATTACAGGCAAATCAGATGTTTCTTTTCGTATTATTTGGGACTCTGATTCTCTCAGGCTTTTTTATTGATGTAGGAGTATTAGATGCAATATTACCAATGAATCAAGGTCTTAACCTCCTAATTGACACTGCATTCAAAGGACTTGCCCTATTAGAGGTGATTGATAGAGTTCTCACTCTGTTTGGATTCTCAATCGTAGCAATTTTGGCTGCCACGTACATATTCTCAAAGAAACCAGCACTGGATTAGGTGATGATCAAGATGATTCTAGACACTGACAGTAGAGATTTGCCAGATGAAGAAAAACCGACTTTTGTTGAAGAAGCATACTTCTCAGGAGCTCGCATAGGCGAAGCCATCGATTGGTGCATTACACGACAGACACGTGAGTTGCACTGCGAGGTCGAAGGAAAACTAACATCTACTGGCAAGGATGTGAAGTTCAAAGGTCGAGTCTTGAAAGTCAAGAAAGGAGTTCTCACTCGTAGGATTGCAGTTTTTGTTGAGGAAGATCTTCGCAGGCAGCGAGCAGGAGAACTTGACAAGGTACTCACTGTGGGTGGAGAGGGCTCAGGTCAGGACGATGTAGCAGCTACGCAAGTCACTATCCAGAACTACTTGAAGAGGAATATGGCAGACGACCTATATTATGATGGTCGAGACTTGCAACAAGCGGTGAAAGACCTTGAAAAGATGAAGAGTCAAGATGTCGAGTGTACCGTTTGGGGTCGAAGAGGCTCTGATAAGACGATGATTATGATCAAAGGGACAATTGTAGGTGCATCGACCAGACCATCTCCGATTTTTCTGGAGGGGACTCTCGAAGTCAGAGTTGCTCCTGAGGAAGAAGTTGGAGATCCGAAAATATACATGGTTGCACAGCCGCAACTTCTAATCGGACCAAGTTATAATCCAAATCTCACGATTCTAGCGAACAAAGTCTACATAATGCCTTTTGCATGGAAACAGGCTCCTGAGTACAGGGATGTGCTTGCAGCAAGAAACCTGACTGTAGCAATTAAGAGTGGCAAGAAGCTCATTGAAAATGTTTCATTCTCTATACGAGAGGGAGAGATGCTAGCTATCATTGGCGAGTCTGGTGCAGGGAAATCAACAACTGTGAAGGCGTTAATTGGTGATATTCCCAGTACGGGTGTAGCGAGAATAGCTGGAATTGACTCAAGACAGACACAGAAAGTGAGACACTTCTTTGGATACTGCCCGCAGGACCTTTCGTATATGTACGAAACTTTCACACCGCTCGAGAATATCATTGCTTTTGGGAAGCAGTATGACATTCCAGAATGGCAGCTCATCCAGAGAGGAAAGACTCTTCTCAGAGACTTTGGTATCTTGGAGAAGGGAAATAGTCCCACCCGGGAACTCAGCGGTGGGCAGCAGAGACGTGTTTCAATCGCTATTGCTCTTGCACACAAGCCAAAAGTACTCCTAATGGACGAGCCCACCTCGGGTTTGGATCCAGATAATAGAAACGAGCTCTGGAGCTACCTCTCGTATATCAATCAGGAATATGGGACTTCAATCATTGTCATTACACACTATCCTGTGGAAGCTGAGTTTTGCGATAAAGTAACAGTATTCATGCGTGGGAAGAGCTTAGTTGCTTTTGGAAGCCCGGCTTCACTAAAAGAGTCAATGCCTTCTAGAGGATTTGCAGTGGGCATCGTGCTGGAAGAGGTTGACCCACGAGCAAGAAGGACCCTAGAGACAGTAAAGGGAGTCCGTTTCGTGCTTCAGCGTGGAGAACTCCTGAAAATCTTCACAGATGAGCCTTTGGAAGTGATTGCTGAGAGATGCGTAACTGCTCTTAAGGAGCAAGACATCGCTGTCAAGATTGTTAAAACAAAATCCGTGGCGGACATGGTAGACTACTACGTCGCGATTACAAGAGGATTGATTCAAGGTACTATTGAGAAGTGATTTGATGGCTGGATTGAACCGAACGATGGTGCATCTGACCCAGAAATTGGCAGCATACATTCTTGTATGCATCATTCTAGTCAGTGGACTTTCTGTTTTCCCACCGGTTATCGCGATTAGTCCAGATTTGGTAGAACCGATAGACAAGATTGATCATTCATTACTCAATCAGACCTCTGAGAATCAGTATGTCGATGTTCTTGTTGGATATGACGAACAGGTGGGGGCATTCAAAGCAAAGAATGCAATCTTGTTTGCAGACCGAACTGCAGAATTGATTGAAACCTTTGAATCAATAGGTATGCTGCACGTGAAGATGCTAGGTTCTTCAATCATCAATTTGGCTAAGGAAACCTTCATCACAAAGATTTGGTCGAATGAGGTTTCAGCTATTAAACAAACACAAAATACTGTAACTTCAGCATCCTCTTCAGAAGATTATGTACCCCTCATCGACCGAATTGGAGCGAGAAACCTTTGGGAAGAAGGATATAATGGAACCGGTACTGTCATTGCAGTTCTTGACACTGGAGTTGATCCCCTCCATCCTGACTTCAATGTTTCTGCATTTGCATCCTTTGTAGAAGCAGATACATTACCTCTAGACCTTGTTGGACATGGAACATATGCAGCTTCGATTGCAGCAGGAACTGGCAACATGTCAGGAGGAGTGTATGCAGGCATTGCTCCAGGTGCGACTCTTCTCTCGGCGAAGGTGACTTTGGGAGGACTCTTTGCCGCTCCTAGCTGGATTGTGTCGGGCATAGAATGGGCAAGCAGCCGTGGCGCTGACATCATCTTACTCCCATTCAACACTCTTGGCGCACCCGATGATGCGGTTTCAGAGGCAATTGAGATTGCTGCTAACAAGGGCATCTTCATCATTGCAGCATCAGGCGATGATGGACCAGACTATTTGACAGTAATGTCACCTGGAGGAAGTGCCGCATCATTCTGCGTTGGAGCATATGACACAGAAAAACAGGAGATTCCAGACTTCTCAGGGAGAGGTCCCTCTCTTTCACTATTAACAAAGCCAGACCTTGTAGCTCCCGGAGTTGGTGTGGTTGGAGCGAAAGCAGGAGTTGGTCTTAGTAGTCTTGGTTTCGGTGACTTATCACTGAGTGATCTTGGAAACCTAGGTGGACTTGGAGGATTACTCGGAGGTTCACTTGGTGAAACAATAGATGAGAACTACACAATCGCAGACACTACAGCAGCATCAGCAGCCATCATAGCAGGTGCTGCAGCAATCCTCTTACAAGCATTTGATAGAGCCACTCCAATAACTCTAGCAAATGTTCTTCGGGAAACTGCAACCCCGATTGGTTACGGTGCGAATGATGGTGGAGCAGGTCTTCTCAATTTGCCGGCTGCGTTTGACTATCTAAGTACACAACAAACACCTGGAAACCCACACACGCGAACTACAAGTCTACCTCTTCTTGCATTAGGACTTGTCACTGCAAGTGGGACTGATGCCTCAACTACTATGCTAATGAGTAGTTTCGGAACCACTCTTGTGGCTCTGGATAGCCGAAACCCACAGGACTCTGGAGTCCACATGATGATGGGGATGTTCTCTCTCAAATGGAATAATGAAGATCCAACGAATCTAATGATGTTTGATGTAAAGAGCGAGTTTCATCAGGTAGTATCAGCATCTACTAACACACCTTACAACCGCTATATTGGGGTATTATCATATAATGACTCTATCTATGTCACATTCAAGGTTGAATCATATAATCTTACGACCTATTCACCTCTTCCTCTAACAGCTTTTCGAATCACACCATTCATACTTAATTTAGGAAATGAGCCTGTTGAGAATGTGAGTTTGTACGTTTCATATTCGCTCGATCTATATCTCGATGGTGAGGCAGACCATGGTAAATATGACTTGGATAACCAACAATTGTTTGCCTATGGTCTCTCAGAGAATTATGGTAACTTCTATGTTGGCATGAACTCAAGTATCCCACTCTCAGCATTTGAGGTTGGCAACTCATCAAACATAGCAAGCCATGTTTCAGAGAATAACTTGACAGGGTCAACATACTTTGATGGTGATGTAGGTCTAGCTATGCAGTGGGATTTTGGGACCTTAGAAAGCGACGATCTTGCTAATGTCACAATATCCATGGGATTTGGAGAGAATCGAACAATTCTTGATGCATCGATTGATGCAATGTGGTTAAATGAGGTCCCTTCAGGTGTATTAGACCAAGGTGATTTTATTATTGTTGAAGCTGATGTTCCAAGAATAGCTCAAACAGGTCAGACATACCAGTCCAAAGCTATCATCATGAACATCGGAGAAGCGAACTCCACTGCTATCGGAGCGATGCTGGTGATAGAGGGCACTGGCGATCAAGGTACTATGTTTGCCAAGTACTTTTCATTTGATGTCATTGAACCATTCAAAGCCAAGGTGCTCGTGACAGATTGGCGACCAGAATCAGAAGGTGTGAGAACTGCAGCCTGGGCGGCTTCAGTAGGACTTGACCAAATTGTCAACCTCGTTTCTAATCCTATGAATGCAGTATCAGTTTTGGGTATTGGAATTCTAGACGATTTTCTACTAAGAGATGTTTTCGTTATCACTCCGATATCATCCACCTCAGTATTTCCAAAGCAGCTACCATTTGCCCCATTTGATATTCAATTCCCGGCAGACTTTGGACTTTACAGTTTTGTCTTATCGACCACTGAGTCACTTGGAAATCTGACTATCTCAAACTATGGGAATGCAACAGAGTGGGGCAACATGTCTTTGACGAGTGCTGAAACAATCGAAGGATATTACGACTTCTCACTGTTTCTGATGGCTCCACCAATTGGAATGGATGGGTATCATAGGTGTGATTATGTGCTTGAAACTGAGCTAGGATGGAGCACTAATATCACACTTGAACGGGTCTTGAAGTATCCACGAGCTATGATGCTCCTTGATACATCTCACGGTGGTGGATTTGGTTCACTTATGGGAGATATAGGTGGTTTAGGTGATACTGGAAATCTCACTGGAGATAGCGGATTCGGCTTTCCACTTGCACAAGAGGACACCTCAAATGATGGCTCTGTGGGGATGGACTTTAGTCTGAATGATCTCGATAGCCTGGGATCAATCACTAGTCTCTTCGACTCCTTCAGAATGACGACATTTTCAGGTCTATCAAATATGAAGAAAATAATGGCTGATGTTGGTCTGGACCTCATTGAAACTCCAGGGGTGGAGCTAAATGAAGGTCTACTGGCAACTTTCTCTACTGTCTTTATAATCGCACCAACGGAGGAGTTCAATATGACTGAGATTGATATTTTACGGGACTTCTCTCAAAATGGTGGCACACTCGTCATTCTTGGCGATAATGATGATAATGCAAATACGACTATACTCAACCCCTTGCTAGGAAAGTATGGATATTTCCTTGCAGGAAGCCATGACGAGGAGAACACAACTGACATTGTAACGACCAAACCTCTGGGCCTCGGTCTGGACTGCATCTGGTTGGGGGGTGGCACCTATATTATGAACAATCAGTCCCAAGCAAATGCCAGACTCAATGGAAACAGCGTCGTTGTTCTAGATACAACTGACCCAGAACTCGCAATATTCGGATCATCTAAAATATTCATGAATAAGAATCTGATAAAATGTAACAACAACAAACTACTCGACAATCTGAATGAATTCTTACTTCGAAACACTCTTACAACATCGACGAGCCTCTCGGAAGACACAATCTACTATGAAGCTGGTCGAAGTGTCTATGTAAACCTGAATTTGAAGGATTACTATGGAAATCCTGTCAATGACTTGTTCGTTGCTATTGCATATGAGCTACCTAATGGAAGCCTTACATTCTTTATAGCAGGTTTTGTGGAGGATGGTCTCTACTCCTCTCAATTTGCACCAAGTTACTGGAGAAGGGAGGGGAGAATCAATGGCATATTCCTCATTTTGGGTGACGAGGACTATGCTATGACATACGCGAGTGTCAGTTTCTATCTATATGAGGTTACACCAACTCCACCTACAGAGCCAACAACTCAGTTCTTGACGATGGCAGAACTTGCACTCCTGACGTCTTTGGGTATATTTGGTGGATTAATTGGGTATTTGGTGTGGAACCGTAGAAGAATGAGAAGGCGGCTCAGGATTCCTGAGATTGATACTGATCTTGTCCGAGAGATAGACAACACGCTGATGGCACTACTCGCTGCATTCACTCAGCTTGAAGAACTCATACAGAGAGAAGACCTTGATCGCATACAGAAAATCGAGGCGTTGCGTGTGCTCATGCAAGATATTGAGGAAGGACGCAAGATGTTTGACCGCGTGAGCGATAAGGTAGGAGGCGTGTGATATGGCTAAATCTGATGTAAAAGAAACACATCGGGAGATTGACATCATTGACCTCAAAGTAGCCTTTGGGGATTTTTACGCCTTGAAGGGAGCATCGTTCTTTGCAAACAAAAGAGAGTTTCTGGGGATTATTGGAGCCTCAGGAGCCGGTAAGACTACAGTCCTAAGAGTGCTTACCGGACAAATAAGCCCCACGGATGGAAAAGCATTCGTTGGCGGATATGATGTCACGAAAAAAGCCAGGCTGATAAGCCTCCTTGTGGGCTACGTGCCGCAGCTGGAACATCTGAGCCTTTATTATGATTTCAACCCGCTTCAGAATGCTCAGTTCTTTGGTCGGATGTTCGGTCTCAGGCCAAAAGAGATTGAGAAGCGAGCCAGGAACATCCTCACTATCCTAGGGTTTGATGAAGAGCTCATCACAAAGAGAGTGGACAGACTATCAGGTGGAGAACGGAAGAGAGTGTCTATCAGTCTTGGGATGATACATAATCCACCCGTGTTGTTGCTTGACGAGCCCACCACAGGTTTAGACGCACACCTGCGGCATGAAACCCTGAACTACTTGAAGGAGCTTAATTACGAACTGGGCACGACCATGGTCATCATCAGCCATGACCTTGAGATTGTTGATTATTGTACACGAGTTTGCCTTCTTGAGGAAGGTGATGTGAGTCAGTTTGGCACACCACAGGAACTGATCTCAACGCTCCCGGGCAAGGGTGAGAGCATCCGTGTTGTCATGCACGCAATGACACCCGAGATTATCAGACGGATCAACGCATTGCCGGGAGTTCAGTATACTGCGCCAGCTGGTAGGAATGCGATGAAGCTTTTCATCGATGACGCAGATGAACAGGTCCTACCAATCATCAAGAGACTCAACGAAATGAAACTACCATTTGAAGAGGTCAGTCTTGTTGAAGCTGACTTCTTTGACTACTTCCAAGTCAAACCCTGGAAACACAATCCTGGTGAAATAGGAGGAACCGCACCATGAAGACCTATCATGTGATCATAGCCCTACTGGTTGTCTGCGCGCTTGCAGGACTGCAGGTCCAGACAACAGATACAGGCTTGCAGTCCGTCACAATCACGAGGCCACAGGCTCAAGAGGTTCCACACTCACTCGCAGAGATTGCACCGTTCAACACAGCCATTGTATGGTCGACCACGACAGGAAATCAGGTCGTGGATCTTGCTGTTGACAACTTCGATGCAGACACGCGAGATGAGGTGGCAGTCATTACACAGAATGGTACCCTGTACCTCTTTGATGACAATAGCACACTCTTGTGGAAGCTGAGACTTGGCTCGACACCACGCGCAATAGCGGCCATTGATGGTACTGCCGCTTCCGGTCAGGAGATACTCATAGGTACAGACTATGGCGTCTTTGTGATTGGAGCTAATAAGGCAGTTCAGATGAACATGTCACTACCTGAGCCAGTCTATGCTGTTGCAGGCGGACATCTCGATGGGGATGGGTTTGAGGAGGTCGTTGTGGGCTGTGACGACTTCTATGTCTACGCTTTCGAGATCAACACCACTCCCCTGTGGAGCTACCTCAGCAATGGCAGGGTACGATTGATTGCAGGTGCTGACATAGATGCGGACTCTCGAACTGAGTTTGTTGTGGCTTCAGAGGGAAGGCGGTTCACCATCTTGCAGGACACAGGTACTATGGTTTTCGAGAAGACGAGCCCCACAGCAATCAGGGTTGTTGCTATGGGAGATATCACCACTGCAACAAACTGGGATGTGCTCTTTGGAAATACTAATGGCACACTTAATGTCTGGTACGATACCGGTACACTCGCGTTTAAACTCGAACTCGGTAGTAGCATATCTGCCCTTAGGGTCGGAAACCTTGTGACCGGTGGGAGGCATGAATTCGCACTTGGTACTGCATCAAATCAATTGAGGGTGTATTCCTCCGCTGGGGGATTGGTTTGGAACAAGACCATGGGTGGTCAGCCCAATGACATAAGTTTCCCCAACATTGGAGCAACTCCCAATGCGCAGGTCCTCGTCGGAACACCCAACACCCTAACGATATACAATTCCACTGGATGGAGAGTCAATCAACTCACTGCAAACGGATTCGCAGGCGCCTTAGCCATTGGAGACCTTGACAGTTTCGGCGGTGAGGAGTATGCTTTTGGCACCAACCTTGGAGGCGTTTCGGTGTACGGGCGTGACTTTGACAAAGACGGTCTTGCAGATGCGCGTGAAATTATCATGGATGGCACGTTGTATAACGACTCTGATACTGATAACGACAATCTGAATGATGGACAGGAAGTTCTGACCTATGGCACGAATCCTCTCAAAGTGGACTCAGATGGAGACAAACTTTCTGACTTTGCAGAGGTCATTACATTTGGAACCAATCCCAATGCAAAAGACTCAGATAATGATAAACTCACAGACTGGCAGGAGATCTATCTTGGTACCAATCCGAATCAGGCAGACACAGACGGAGACTCACTAACAGATTACGAGGAAAATAACGTCACCCTGACTCTTCCAACCGACCCAGACAGTGACTCAGACGATATCAACGACGCGCAGGATGACAACGACGGGGACGGACTTACCAACATCCAAGAGGTGCGAATTACAAAGACCGACCCCAATGATGTGGACACAAATGGGAACGGCATTTCAGATTACTATGATGACCAAGATGGGGACAACCTCGCAAACTGGAAAGAGATCCAGCTCGGGACTGGTGTCTACGACCCAGATAGCGATGACGACCTATTGAGCGATGGATATGAGGTAAAAATCAGCAAGACCTCGCCGCTCAATGAAGACACAGACGGAGACTCATTGACTGATTATGAGGAAGTCATGATTGTACACTCGGATCCTCTCAAAGCTGATGGAGATGGAGACGGTCTCTCGGATTATGATGAATACGTGGTATATGGCACGAGTGTATCAGACAGCGATAGCGATGATGATAATCTAAATGATGGAGAAGAGGTTAACACTTACTTTACAGATCCTCTAAATAACGACACAGATTCGGATAATATTGAAGATGGACTCGAGGTCAATTTCTGGGGCTCTGACCCTAATTTAGCAGATACTGACCTTGATAATCTCGATGACTTTGCAGAATGCTATATCTGGCACACAAACGTGACAAACAGTGACACAGATGGAGATACGTTAGGAGATGGGCTTGAAGTCCTCACATA
>JBHLQJ010000046.1:0-15050 GCA_048884945.1 Candidatus Thorarchaeota archaeon
CAGACAGAACGTATTCGCTTGGGAGTAATAGTTAGCTGTCAATCCTATAGAAATCCAGCACAATTAGCCAAGATTGTAGCGACT
Source organism: Candidatus Thorarchaeota archaeon (assembly GCA_048884945.1). Lineage (GTDB taxonomy): Archaea > Asgardarchaeota > Thorarchaeia > Thorarchaeales > Thorarchaeaceae > SMTZ1-45. The sequence goes on from JBHLQJ010000046.1 coordinate 85, forward strand.
TTGGATAATGCTTCAAATGGAAGAATAGATTTTGGTATTGGAGCAGGATGGAAGGAATCAGAGTATGAAGCATATGGTTACCCATTTCCTTCCGCCAAGACTAGAGTTCGTCAGCTGAGAGAGGCTATTCAAATCATCAATCTCCTATGGACAGAAGAGAAACCAAGCTTTGAAGGAGAATATTATCGCATCAAAGAAACCATGTTCCTACCGAAACCGGTACAGAAACCCCGTGTTCCAATCTGGATTGGAAATCAGAAGCTGAAAACTCCGATGATGGAGGAAATCGTAGCACGTTATGCTGATGGACTGAACTATGATTCTGAAACACCTGAAGATTTCACAGAGAAAAAGAATCGTGTAAGAGTTGCATGTGAAGAAGTTGGACGTGACTTTGATGAATTGAAATGGTCAATTTATCTATGCACATCGGTAATTGGGAAAGACACCGATGATTTTGAAGACAAGAAAAAGGACCTTTTGCGTCAACGCTGGTTGTTCGAAGAGATAACTGACGAGCTAAAGCCAAAGGTCCTAGAAGTTATGCTTACAAAGTATATCTCAGGCACTATAGAAACAGCTGTTGAGAAAATCTCCAAATACAAGAATCTGGCTGATGTCATCATTCTTGGACTTCCTATGGTTGGGGATCTTAGGAAGAACGGGGTATACACCATCAAGATACTGAAAGACTATATCGTTCCCAAACTCTGAGTTCTTCATGGTATCCCCAAAAACAGCGGAAATCGATTAACCGATATCTGATCCCAAATTTATTGGCGCATGTATAAATGGCTTCACGTTGAATTGTAGCAGGGGTTGTAGGTTTGCCACGAGCCATTGATGATTTCGAAAGATATTGTCTTGGTTTACTTAACGAGTTGAGTCTGTCAGAGGAAATACTGGAGAAAATAGGTAAAACTGTAAAGATTCTTCGTCATGAGCTCAATGAAGATGCTTACTTACGAGTCTTCCATATATGGCAAGAGTCTTTTTCAGCCCTTGCAGAAACTGCATTTGATGGACTTGGTACAGATCAGCTACTCGAGAAAGCGTCCAAGCGTGAAATTCAGGAAACATTGGAATCAGATTGGTTAAAACGGTTTGACATAGTTGAGTCAGTTACTGCATATGTTCTCTTGGATGCTGAGAAACGTTTCAGAGAAAAGGTGTCTGATACCATCAATGATTCCTTGATTGCTCAATTTGGCTCAGGAGAGATCATTGAAGTTTTCATAGGGTCCTGGGCTTGTTCACTTGGCGAGGAGATGAGATCAAAGAGCAAGTTATGTAATTTCATCCTTTGTGAGAATGCCCTCCTGACAAATATCCTATATTCTCCTGCATTAACTGAAAAAGTAAAAGAAGAGTGGTGGATAGCACCTAAGAACACTAGACCATTGATTTTTTACATTCCCTTTGGCATAGTAAATAAGGTTACTATTCCTAGTAATTTATCACATTGGGATGGAATAAGTCCCGCTGCTTATGATTTAAAGTTACAATTGAGAGTTGAAGATAGTCTTGAGGAGAATAGACTACCATATGTTATGAACAGATTGAGAATGCTTAGACATATGGTAGTCTTTAATGAAGTTGACATCCACATTCATATCATGAGGAATGAGGATGAGCCTTTAGACGTTTACAATGAACGGAAGTTTCAAATCAGGCATCTTATAGGACAACAAGCTAACATGTCGCTCAGTAGTGAGTACTCCATAGCTATGATTGTGGAGGGAGAACCGAGGGCTCCGTATGATACACCTCTATCTTGTCTTCAATATGTTGATCTAAGGCGATATTTCTAGTTATAATAGACGAAAAGGAAGATTTCTTGAGGGGTATTGTATTAGGAAAATTCGAATATCGCGACCTTTACGTGGTTTTGGTGAATTTCAAAAGAACGGATTAGATACAATCAGAATGCTGAAAGACCATTTAGTGCCTAAACTCTAAAACTTTCAATATATTTAGTAAGAGAAGTCCACAATGGAAATTTTAAATGATTTCCAACGATTATGAACTCTGATAAAGGTTTTTTCCGAATTTGGGGCATTATAAGAGCCGATTCGTATTTGACTAATCAAGAATGTTTCATGGTCATTATATAAAGAATCATGGTTAGGTCTTCTCAGGTGTTATAATTGAACGCACGCATTGTAGAAACCCCTAACGGTGAACAGATTGTGCTTAGCACAGTGCCCCCTCAGATTGAGGATGCCATATTACTCTCCTTTGGTCATTCAATAATCGATTTTGAAGCCACCTTGTACGAGAAGTTCTTGATGGTGACAAAAGGTATTGCGATCACTTGCCAGGAGTTCAGAGAACATCTGGAGAATATGGAAGACAGAGGACTTATTGTATCAGCAGAGTTCTTAGGAAAACATTGTTGGGCAATAAATCCTGAGATGATCCCTAACTCAGAGTAGCACATGGCCAGGTCTCTTTAGAGCTCCTCGCAAAGAACCTATTTCTTAGGTTGATTGCCAAAGATTTTCTCCAAACATCAGAAGATACAATAACAACTAAGAAGACTGAACTGGGATAGTCTTGGAGAAAACAATAATGAAAGCAGAGTTGGTCTATCAGAGTCTTGACAAGGAGTTTGAGCTTCACAAACTCAACGAGGGTGAATGGGATTTTTCGGACCTCGAGGAGTACATCACTGAGAGTTTCAAAGAAACGCGAATGGGACTCGTTTTAGATAATTCTGAAGTAATAGAGAAGGTCTATACTGCAGTCTTTCCGAGCGAGCAAGTACTTGACCAAATTTTAGCATCAGGAGAGAGAAACATTCTCCTCTTTACTCATCACCCTCTGATTTGGGATACAACTACAGAGGGGTTTCCATTCAGGAGCATTCCTGTCAATTATGTTAGGGAGTTGAAGAAGAAGGCGATTTCATACTATGCAATACATGTCCCGCTGGATAGAAATGGCCCGTACAGTACATCAATGTCGCTCGCTCGTGCTCTAAAGATTGAGATTGAGCGAGAATTCTTCGATTATTTTGGCGTGATAGTTGGCATCATTGGTAGAACTAAGTACACATCATTGTCGGATTTGTCTAAGCATGTTGAGAACGTTGTTGGCCACAAATTGAAGATATGGAAATATGGTTCTGCACAGATATCAAATCAGATGGTAGCTGCTGTGGCAGGGGGAGGCAACTATCCAGAGATTGCAGAAGAGCTCGTAGAAACTGAAGTCAGGACATACATAACTGGAGTGACAAGGAAAAACCCGAGCTATGAGCCGTCTTTTAGATTTCATGAGATTTGCCAAAAACATGGAATCAACGTAATCGCTGCCACTCACTATTCAACAGAGAAATTTGCTTGCATTGCTGTGCGTAAGTTTTTCGATTCCCTTGGACTTCCGAGTGAATTTATAGAAGATGGACCCTCGTTCAATGACTACGAGTGAATCATAGAATCAAATTCAATCTATTGAATAGGGTTCGGGGCTTTCTGAATCTTCTACGAACATAATTAGAAAGTGTACATTACAAACTCTAGCATTATTCAATTGCTTGAGCAATTACTCAGAATAGATGTCCTCTAGTTCGGCTTGTTTATCCTTGGGGTGCAATTCTTGCGCAATTGTTCAAATCAACGAATTATATTCAGACCACCTCGATTTAATCCGTTTCATAAAACTACAATTACAACTCATTCTGACGATGCAAAAATTGCGCCGAGCACTAATCCTATTCTATATAGTGATTACTATTTTGCATCGAGAAGTTTCAGGATGGGAAAGAATGAGGAATAATAGGTTCCTTCAATTGACAATTATTTTGTTTATTCTCTTTGCAAGTACTATGCCAAATATTACTTCTAGTGTTAATCCACCATCCACATTAAGGACTGTTCATTCGATGATAGAAAATCAAATTGACCTGACCGGAATAAGAGTGGGGATTTACGAAGGATACTCTAGGTCAGAAGCAAGTCGAACAGCGTTAATCAGTATGTTCGAATGGATGAATGCAACCGTGAATGTTTTCAATTCCACGGATATTATCAATGGATCACTTTGGTCATGTGAACTCTTTGCAATCCCAGAAGGACTTGGGCCCACACTTGAAAGCATGTTAACAGCTGACGGTCTTCAAGCAATTCGTGAGTGGGTTGCAGCAGGTGGTTCATATATTGGCGTGAGAGGGAGCGCAGCGATGGCTGTGAGATATTCATATTTTGAGGGATCAAACACAGAATTTAATCTCGCTCTCATCGATGGAACATCATACGAGATGACAGAACTGGAACCTTTGGAAATGACAAGTGTTTCAATAAATAGAGCTTGTGCAGGACCAGATCTATCAGAAATGCCTTCCAACCTATCTGTACTATTTCAAACAGGAAGATACATCCTTCCTGGAGAGGGACAGGAATTAATTTTCATTGCAAATTACACTCATGCAGACTTACCAGCAATGGTTGCTTCATATTATGGAGAGGGAACAGTGTTCATTTCTAGTCCACACTTCGAGTACGAAGAGGATAGTGATCGTGATGGTACTACATATTACGATAGATATGACGACCCAGATTCAGAGTGGCCGTTCATGCTCACTATAGCTCGATGGTTAATTGAATCTAGTCCAACGGTCTGTAATATCACTGAATGGCCATATACACTATCTACAACACTTGAAGAAAATCTAAATTTCCCATTTGAGATACTTCTTGTTACTGGTGGAGTTGGGATTGCAGTCATTTTAGTGATTGCTATATATGTTAGAAGGAGATGACCTCCTCGGCTCTAAATATTGCCATCATAGATTCATGTCCTTCACTTTGAATAGATAGAGGATAGCATATCACACTACTGGAACGAAGAGCAATCTCCTCAAATGTATCCCGAGCTGCTTGCGAGGAGTAGTTGTAGGCGCATGCATCTGAACCCATGTGCATCAACATGTAATGTAGATGAGGGTAACTCTCACTATAGAGGAGAGTCGCGATAATGTCACCAGCTTCTAAGATATCATTGACTGAAACTTGAATATTATTGGACTGCAGAGAATTGTTGTACTCATCCAGAAATCCTGGTTCTAGAACCAAATGAACCTCCCAAACAAAATTAATCCTAATCGTAATATCAAACAGAACATTTCCTGCATAGGGATTGATATTCTCTGAAACACTAACAGCTGTTCCGTTTGCTGGAGAGAGTATTGTGACGTTATTTGAGATGACGAGGTCTATTCCATTATGGAAGACGCCGGGCTCGCCCCAGTCAGGGGTTCTGTAAGCTGAAATTCGATCGATATTTTCTGTTTCAAGGATGGGAAATTCCAATTCAGGTTCAGCAAAAGAGAAAAAGTCTGTAAAGAATAAGAAATAGGTCAAAACACCAACACTAACCAAGATTATCAAAATGATAGCAGGTAATTTTCGGTTCATTTTCTTTCTCACTTCAGAACTATACAATAAGGCTGCGCGTCTTCGCCATAAAAGTAAAAGTATCATCTATGACCTTGTACATATCTACTGAAAGGCCCACATAGTTTCTGAGGATTTTCTTAGCAAAGGTTCGCCATCGTTTCCAGAAATTATCGTGATCTTACTGGGCAGAAATAATAAGCATTTCAGAATCCATTTTTTGGTGATTGTGCTAGTTCATTTTTAACAAGAACAATATATCCATTTGCTTCGATTTTGACCTTCGACTCTAGTCGAAACATTTGACAAAAGCGAAGAGCATGCTCAACGTCCTTACTATCGTTTGTTAGATTCAAAAGGATCGACCACTCATTTTTATGATGCCCAATTGCGTGGTCAACAGCTTGGATTTTTAGTTTACATAATCCGTCAGGACAATCAGAGGTCATCGTAGTTCAACGTTCCAAAGTGTAATCTAAGACATCGAAGATTGAAACAGCGAAATAGCTGAGGACAATATAGTGGTTTCGGTAGCTCATTTGCATCAATAGAAATGTATCTTCTACAAAATTCTAGAAGATCTTGGGTTCATCCCATTCTCCCCAGAGTTCACGCCAGACCTCGAATATCTCTCCAATTGTTGCGTACTCTCTGACCGCATTCACCACATGAGGCATGACATTCTCTTCACCTTCAGATGCTTTCCGAAGACCATCGAGAGCCTTCTGGACCTTTGGGTTATTACGATCTTTCCTGATCTTCTGGGTTCGTTCAATTTGGCGGCGTTCCACTTTTGGATCAATTTTCAAGACGGGGATTGTGATTTTTTCTCCTTCAAGAATAAAATCATTGACACCCACAATAGTTCGATCCCCACTCTCAATCTCTTTTTGATAGCGATAAGAAGCATCTGCAATCTCCCTCTGGAAGAAGCCTTTTTCGATAGCTTGGACGACCCCACCGAGTGCGTGGACCATATCAAAGTACTTGTAGGCTTCTTCCTCCATCTCATTCGTAAGGGATTCAATATAGTATGAACCTGCAAGTGGATCTATAGTATTGGCAGCACCACTTTCGTAAGCGAGGATTTGTTGGGTTCTTAGTGCAACTCGTACAGCTTCTTCAGTTGGAAGACATAATGCTTCATCCATTGAGTTTGTATGTAATGACTGAGTCCCTCCGAGTACTGCTGCAAGAGCCTGATATGCTGTCCTAACAACGTTGACCGTTGGCTGTTGCGCAGTGAGAGAACATCCAGCAGTCTGTGTATGGAATCGCATCCATAGAGATCTGTCTTCCTTCGCTCCAAAGGTTTCTTTCATCTCACGAGCCCAGATGCGACGAGCAGCTCTGTATTTTGCTACCTCCTCAAAGATGTCATTATGAGCATTAAAGAAGAAGGAGAGCCGCGGCGCAAAGGAATCAACATCCAATCCATGACTGATTCCTAGTTTCACATACTCCATCCCGTTGAGTAGTGTGAATGCCAACTCTTGAACTGCAGTAGATCCAGCCTCTCGAATATGGTATCCGGATATTGAGATTGTATTCCAGCGTGGAATGTTCTTAGTTGCATACTCCATGATGTCACCGACAATCCTTAGTGAAGGAGCCGGAGCGAGAATCCAAGACTTCTGAGCCATATATTCCTTCAAGAGGTCATTTTGAATAGTGCCACCAATCTGGTGAGAGGTGACTCCCTGCTTCTCAGCCGCAACCATATACATCGCGAGAAGTATTGAGGCAGGAGCATTGATTGTCATAGACGTGGTAACTTGATCTAGAGGAATGCCATCGAATAATATTTCCATATCCTTCAGAGTATCAACAGCTACTCCAAGCTTTCCTACCTCTCCGCGAGAGAATGGATGGTCGGAGTCTCTAGCAAAAATAGTCGGTAGATGAAAAGCAACGCTGAGTCCAGTTTGCCCATTAGCTAGAAGGAACTTGAATCGTTCATTTGTTTCCTCTGCTGAGCCCATTCCAGCGAATTGTCTCATGGTCCAAAGTCGCCCACGATACATTGTAGGTTGAACACCGCGGGTGAAGGGATATTCACTTGGAAATCCCAGGTCTTTTATATAATCAAAATTTGGGACATCAAGAGGAGTATAGAGAACTCTAACAGGCCTACTGGAAGTTGTGACGAACTCTTTCCTACGGTCAGGAAATTCGGCTTGATGAGAAATGAGTGTGTTTTTTTCCCAACTCTTCTTGGCTGCAGTAATCTTCTTCGAGGTATCGTCGACCATCAAGAACTCCTCCAAATCATGCAACAAGTATTTCAAAAAAGTACAGAATATTAAACATTCGTTTAGTGAAGATACTAGAACTCAAACCCTCTCCGAGCCGGTACTTTCATGCTATTGTAATAATGTTTCACGTTATTCATTTCAGTCACAAGGTCTGCAGCATCCAAAATTTCTTGTCGGGCATAGCGCCCAGTCATTATAAGTTCCATATTAGGAGGTTTGGTCTTGATCAGTTCAAGTTGATCATCAAGTGAGATTAAGTTCCACTCAACAGCGACATTAATCTCATCCAGAATCAATACATCGCATTTCATCTCTCTTTGTGCATCTTGTGCAAGATGTAGTCCATCTTGAGCCATTTTGATGTCAATCGGGTCTGGATTCTCTTTATCAACAAATGTTTCTCGCCCGACTGGGATAATTGTGAAGTTCGGTATCAGGTCGGTGCTTCTGAATTCACCATAGTTGATATCTTCACCCCCGTTTCTTACCGCCAGCTTGGATTTCATAAATGAAATCATAAGGACTTCAAGACCATGTCCTGCAGCTCGAAGTCCAGCTCCAAGAGCGCAAGTAGTTTTTCCTTTGCCATTACCTGTATATATCTGAACAAGCCCAGAAGTCATTACGACTCACCTATTTTTCGTAAATGAAATGCTACATCAGCTACCCTCTTTCCGAGGAGTTCACTACCTTTCACTGCTAGTTCATCTTCTTCCGCAGATCTCCAGGACCCAGAATCTGTTTGAAGGCTTCCAGAGCCAAAAGTTCCGTGCTTTATTGGACTACCAACACTCCCAACCACTATCATACCCTGACCAAGAGCATATCGGTTCAGTACATCGATGACATGTTCTTGTCCCCCATATCTAAGACCCGCATAGCTAATTGCACCAAACACCTTGTCTTTCAATTGGTGATCATTCATCTTCATGGCTCTAGACCTATCAATAAAGTCCTTCAGAACTCCTGGTACAGATGTGAAATATGATGGTGCTGCGATTATGATAGCATCAGCATCCACCAGTTTCTTCTCAATTTCAGGCATATCATCATCAACGCTTTGAGGACATGGTTTTTTCCTGACACAGGAGTCGCAGCCCGTGCAATGCTGAATGTTGTAGTCACTGATGTTCAGTAACATTGTCCGGCTATTAGAAGCTGCTTGAAGAGCTCGCTCAAGGAGGAATCTTGTGTTTGAACGTTCGTTTTTGGGAGAACCACAGATACCAACAATCAACATAGTGAATCCTCAAAATCTTGTTTAGAGCGACCCCGCATGTGCGATACTTGTGTCTTTCGTAAGTTCATGGGTCATATGGATTTGGTTGGTTTCGCAATCTTACCTTGCACTCTTCAGCCTTAGATCTATAAGTTTCTGATTTTTCTGGAGCGTCTAATTTGAGGTATACACTAACCAAGAGGTCACATGCTGATGCGCATTCAAAGTAATCACCAGTTTTCACCAAGGTTGCGTAAGCATCTTCTAGGACGTGTGCAGCTTGGTCATAGAAACTTTGTCCAATTAATACATGTCCCCTTACGATTAAGGTCAAACCAACTACATTTTGCATCTCTTTGTCGTTGGGATACTCTTCTGCAAGTAACAAGAGCCGTACCCACTGACTCTCCGCACTGGTAATATCACCAGCAGTTAGGAAGCCATTTCCCAAGGACAATAGTGCTCTAGCAGTCTGTACTGCACTGCCAGAAGTTTCGGCAAGTGTCAAAGCTTCAGTTGTCCTATCTATACTCCATTCATGGTCGCCAAGTCCGACATAGGCATGATCAATTCTAAGCAAGCATTGAGAGAGCGCCCTCCGTCGATGTTTCTCTAATATCGGGTCAAGATTTGAAAGTCCTTCCAAGATTATCTTTGCCTCCGAGCAAAGAGTAAGCTCACTCTTGAAATCCTGGTCTCGGGTACCCCTCCAAATTGCTTGGTTTATCAATTCTTCAGCATCAAAGATTGCTCTCTCAGGACTAACCAAACACAATCACTCCCAGTTTTTGAATATATAAGAATCGGATAAAACTGCTACGACATCTTCTCGTTTATTGCATACGCAATCTCACCAGCAGTACTGACAGCATAAAGGTTACTCTCTCCAGGTTGGGATGCAACTACAACAGTTAGAGAACTAACGTTGAACATCTGAAGAGTGTGGTCTCCTGCATTGATTGTAGACGGAACAATATCCATAATTGGTTTAATCACACCTTGTGAGATTTCAACCTGAATTCTAAACATGTAAAGATCAGGCACCGTTCCACTAATCATCTCACCCTCAGAATCGAAGATACCAACAAAAGCAATCTCTGGTTGTTTCAGTGCTTTGTTGACAAGACTATCAATCACTTTCAGTATTTTACTGGATGGGCGGTTTAGGTCAAGAGCCATATAGTTGTCGATGAGAGCGTTAACATCAACAATATCATTCATACTACCACTCCATGATTCGATTATCTCTCCAAATTGATAAGCTATTGCTCGCCCGAGAGATGATATTTTATTCTTCAGTTGAGAAAATGACTGATCCTTGGATGCCAACGATATCAGTACAAAGGAATGAAAGAAGGAATATGCCCACACGCCGTCATTGACCTCGAGAGTATAAACTCTATCAGAGGATGTGCCTGAGCTAGACTGCATCATCACCACAGCGGAACGCACATATGATGGTATGGTATTAAGGTCAAGGCACGCATCATCTTCAAATGAGCGTCCGTAAACGGGGCTTCCATCCTTCTTGACAATATACACGCAACGAATCATCGTGGCTCCGACCCGGATACTCAGTGCATGCGGACCAAGTCATAAGGGTTGTTGGTTCTAATCTGGCGGAATTACTTCGCCCGGGACACTACATTCATATCTTCATACGCTCTGGTTCATGAGAGGACTACCTGGATGTCAGTCGAACCGATAAGGAAGAAAAGAAAGAAAAGAGAACTTCAGAAGCGGACTCGCTATGACATCTATGCTGAGTTGCTTCGTGTCGTGTATATTTGGGGTTACTGCCCCTTAACCCGAGCAGCTCGTTCAACAAACATGCCTGTCGATAGAGCGAAAGAGTCGATTACTGAACTAGTAGAGAGAGGGCTACTCGAGGAAGAAGATGATGATGGGATGAAGGTCTTCAAAGTAACTGTAAGAGGCCATCAATATCTCGAGTTGTATAAGCGACTCGCAGGACTGGTAGGTATACCAATCCCTGAACCTATCATAGGGATGTAAGTACTCTGAAAGGAGGTACCAAAGATAGTCACAATTTGTGACCCTAATTTGTGGCCGTGCTTTATATACAGAATTTGAGTGATTTAAATTAGAATTACACAAGGTGAAAGCCAAGATGGCTGAAAGATTATTATTCAAAAACCAAGATACTGTCGAACTCGGAAATGTTGAGGGCGATGTTGAGATTCGAAATTGCAAAACGCTTGTACCAGAAGAAGGTGACTTAATAGTAATTACTGGTACTTTATTTATTGTTGATGAACTTGAAATACATGGCTCATTACAGTGTGGCAGACTTGAGTCCAAGAGTAGGGATCAGATAACCGTTAATGGAAATCTAATAGTTGAGAAGGCGGCTAGCGTCCCAAGAGGTAGTCTCGCTGTTTATGGAGACGCCAAGGCCCGTGACATTGAAGTTGGAGCTTCTTTTTTGGTTGAAGGAAACCTTGATTGCGTTTCAGCAAAAGCAGGTGCATCAATTAAAGTCACAGGTGATGCTAAAGCACAGAGACTCACTGGAGGTGCTTCAGTCAAAATTGAAGGAAATGTTGACGTTGAGAGGGTCTCTGGTGGCGGTTCGGTTGGCATTTATGGTAAAGTCCAAGCTGAGGAATTCGATGCAGGTGGTTCCGGCAAGACTGTGAGAGGGTTCATAAAGAAGGTTTCAGTTGGAGGGAGCTTCAAAGCTGAAGATGCGATTGAGATCGAGGATCTTGATGTTGGTGGAGCAGCCAAAGTTGGTCCAGGATCCAAGGTCAGCACAGTCGACATAGGTGGAACCTTCAAAGCTGAGGGCGATTTCACATTCGATGAGATCAATGTAGGAGGAGCAGTGAAAATAATGGGTAATGCCACGGGTCGTTTGATTGATGTGGGTGGAACTGTAAAGACCGATGGAAACCTGGAGGTGTCCGAAGGACTCAATGTAGGCGGAACTGCCGCAATTGGTGGAAACCTAAAGAGTGATGGTAAAATTAAGGTTGGCGGCACAGTACGAGCAGAAGGCCGAATTGACACTTTCAGAATAATTGTAGGTGGCGAAATTCGTGCAGAGTATATCAAAGCCACGGATGGTTTCCGAATTGGTAAGAGGTCTGAAGTCAGAGGATTCGTTGAGTCAAATGAGATTCTCATCCGTGAACGCGCAAGAACAGACTCACTCTACGGTAATGATATCAGAATCGAAGAGCGTGCGCGTGTTGGAAGTCTTTATGGAAAGACTATCTATATTGAGAGAGATGCGTACGTGGAGGGCGAAGTCCTGTTCACAGATAGCTTGGAATCAGAAGAAGGTGTTACATTCAGAGAGGAACCTAGAAAGGTGGATCAATTACCGCCTCCTGAACAAGTTAGTTAGAAATCGGATGTGCCTCACCTTTATCTCATAACAGAGAGGGGCTTTTGTCATAGCCTCTCCCTATTACTATTTTCTAAGTATGAATATCCTACGTCCAGAGTCATGTGTGTAAGGATGCTTCTCAAAATCACCAAATTCATCTTCAACATTCAAGCCAGAGATGCGAATGAGAAGATCAGCCTCCCGATTAAAGATAAGAGCAGCTCCTGAAACTACCTTGGTTTCTTTAATTACATGCCCTTCATCATCTTGTACCAAGTAACAGAGCTCTAAACGCATTAGCTGCTTGGGAAAATCAGATTTGATTTCTCCAATACGTCTGACTATGTTGCCGTTACTCATTCTTTGTGGTGAGTCTTCAAACGTTGCTTGTTCGTATTGTAGAGCACCGGGATATAAATCGAGAATGAAAATGCCATCATCCTTGAGATGGTTCTTTATGGACGAGAGTGCTGATAGTTGATCTTGACTCGTGAGTAGATGACCAAAAGAATTCGGGACAATAATGAGTGAAAACTTCCTGTCAAGTGCAAAATTCTTCATAGTGCCTTCAATTATCTTGACTCTGCGGGCGACTTCAGTTGGAGATTGGTCCAGCTTTCTTCTCGCAACTGATAGCATCGACTTTGACTTCTCCAAAGCTACGACCTCGAAGCCTTCATTTGCAAGTGCAAAGGTCACTCTACCTGTTCCAGCAGCTAAATCTAGTATTGGAGAACCCATTCTATTGGCGTATTCAGTAAAAAAGGGGATGTCTGAGTTGTCAGCAAAGAGGTCGTAGTATTCGGCCACACCCTCATATCCAGATTCTAACTCTTCTAGTGAGTTCCTGTCAGACATGCTACAACCCGCCACTAGGCAGGTACAGATGTTGAATCAACATGAATTTTCTGCTCCAAGTGCGAACGATATCTAGCAGGAACTGGATAATTGTAGAAGGAGTGGGAATACCAATCATTTATCATAACTTCAAGCTCTTTGTTGATACGTTCCCAGAGTGACTCATTTAGTTCTGGAGATAGAGACCAGACCTTACGCTCATCAGCCATTTTCACAACACCTTTCTTGGATACTTGTTGGCCTCGTAGGAAGGTAAGGTAGGAGGTCGAAAAGGTCTTGATGATACGATCAGGATCCTTGGCAAAGTCAACTTTTGCAGGATCAGCATCATATACAGCAATGTCAGCATCTGCACCTACCCCTAAGTGTCCCTTTGTTGAATTGATACCTAGGATTTTTGCTGGAGCAGCCCGAGTTGATATGGCAATCTCATAAAGAGTCCACTCTCGATCAATGGCTGGTAAAGTTGATCGCTCATGGGCAAATTTATGCATGTCTTCCATCCATGTGTCGCGTTGCTTCTTGCTCATCAACCAAGACATCACAAGTGGATATTTTGTGAAGGGACCTGCATTAGGATGATCGGTACTCATGATACAACGCCATACGTCATCAACACTAAGTGCAAACTCAAGTGGAATTGCCCATTGAACTGAATTTCCTGCAGCTTTTGGTGAATACGTGTAAGGAACAATTCCAGCACCCCCAGGGAGTTCGACGTCGACTGCAATATTAGTCCACTTTCCACCTGTAAGTTGATAGAGATAAAACTCGAAGGGTCCATCACCTGTCATTGTAGTGGCTGGTCCAAATGTAATCTGCCCCATGTCAGCTGTAAAGTGTTTATTCTTATTGAAATACTTTGCAAACTCCAGACCACCTGAAGCAATGTCTTTCCATTCGGTACCTGCACCTTCAACGTTACCAAGCGTTTCAAAGGACATGTGGGTTAGATGACAAATGTGTTTACGGCCACCATGGCCCTTAATATCACGAATAGAGTCGAGTTGTTTAATCGTCGTTTCAATATTACCGACTCGACCAAGATTGTTAGGGTGGAAGTGCATCATGTGAGGAAGCCCCAACGCCTCAACAGCTTTGCAGAGCCCTCGAGTTATTTCACGGGGAGTTATGCCCCATCCTGGAACCTCACCATCAGGGTCTCTAAGGTCAACACCATGAGCCCATGCATATGTTCCTCCAGGATTGACGACCTTGCAGCCTAGTCCACCTACTTTTTGGATTACCCATGCAAGGTAGGCCGCAAGTCCACTGAGATCTCCTTCTTTTACATAATGAAATGTAATCATACTATTGCAAAACAATGGAAGCAGACCAGAATCCAGATTGTGCAAATCTTCCATTTCCTCCCAAGACCCAAGCGCTTTGAGTGCAGGAAGTGCTGGTTCAATGACTGTAGTATAACCCATGGCAGAATAGCGATACCCAATAACATAGGAATTAGGCATCGTATAACCAACACCTGATCGAGTATGTTGTGTCTTTGGTACAGGATCTTTTCGATGATCTTCTGGACACATAGCCCGACCAACGCCCACTTTACTTCCAACGATGTGTGAGTGCATATCAACCCCTCCAGCCATCACTAAACGCCCTTTGAGGTCAATAGTCTTAGCAGACCCGTTAACTCGTTCTACAACTTTTCCATCTGATATGCAAATGTCTTTGATTTCACCATCTATACCATTCATTGGGTCATAGACACAACCATTTTTGAGAATTGTCTGCCTACATATTCTGAAAATTGTGGTGTATGAACAAATCTATTAAATTCCAAAGTTTGTGAATCTGCTTCTCCTTTTAATACTTTATTGTATAATTCTACTCTATCACCTTCTTTGGCGCCTTCTACAATATCATTT
>JBHLQJ010000047.1:0-14713 GCA_048884945.1 Candidatus Thorarchaeota archaeon
AATTCAGGCCTCATGGGAGGAATTTTATGGTAGACAAAGCTAAGATTGAAAAAATCGTGTCAGAAACGATGGCTGCGAATGCGGATTTGGAAGGCATTGTAATATGTGATGCCAAGGGACAAGTGTTATTCGGACATACCATCAGCGGAGGAACGAAGCATTCTGACATCGCCAACCTCGCTGTAAAGATTGCATCTAACTCTTCTCAGCTTTCAGCTGGTCTTGACAAGGGAGGTCTGAAGGAAGTAAGTATTGCATCAGATAATGGTTTCATTATCATACTTGGCGACGTAAAGCTGGTACTGACGGGAGTGGCAGGAGAAGGCGCAAGAGAATCGCTAGGCCTCTTAAGAATGGCTTTGAGAAGATCCCTTCTACAAATTGTTGCCTAATGCGCGACCAAAAAAGTCAGTAGAGTTAGACTTTTCTACACTTTAGAGGATGGCCTCTAAGCCTGAATACATAATCCAGATGTAGCTGGAGTATTACTAAGGTCATACCAACGGTATTTAGGACTCTGTAACATCGGAATAACACACTTGGTCACGCCAAGGTTATTCTGACTGTAACTTGCCAGAAGGGAACGGGACTTGGTTCACATTGAGAAGCTTGTATGCAAGGGCTTCAAATCATTCGGACGAGAGACAGTCACCATTAGGCTCAACCCTGGATTCACCTGTATAGTTGGACCAAACGGATCTGGTAAGTCTAACGTAATTGATGCTATCCTCTTCGTTTTGGGACAACTAAGTGCAAAGACGCTTAGAGCTAATGTCTTCTCAGACCTCCTCTATTCTCCACCAAAGCCAAACATGCCTCCAAAAGCCAAATCTGCAGTGGTGGAACTTCACTTTGATAACAAGGATAGGAAGCTACAGATTGATGCGGATCGCGTGGTAATAGAGAGAGAGTTGGACGATTCAGGAAAATCGGTATGTCGTATCAATGGAAAGGTAGTTACTCGTACAGCAGTATTAGACGTGTTAGGCGCCATCGGGGTAGACCCTAATGGCTACAACCTTGTCCTCCAAGGTGAGATTGCTCAGATGGTTAAGGTGAGCCCCACTGAGCGACGGAAATTGATAGAGGACATCGCTGGGATTTCAGCATATGATGAACAGAAAGACCGTGCTCTGAAGAAGTTGGCTGAAAGCGAGAGCAACTTGGGTAAAGTTGACATGCAGCTGCAAGAGCGGCGTCGACATCTAGAGAAATTAGAGGAAGATATGACTGATGCGCGTAGGTACCAGAATCTCCACAAGCAGATACGAGCACATAGAGTTGACATTCTTGTATGGAGTACCATAAAGGGCAGATTAAGGATGGACACTATTAATGAAAC
Source organism: Candidatus Thorarchaeota archaeon (assembly GCA_048884945.1). Classification (GTDB taxonomy): domain Archaea; phylum Asgardarchaeota; class Thorarchaeia; order Thorarchaeales; family Thorarchaeaceae; genus SMTZ1-45. The sequence continues at coordinate 1,343 of JBHLQJ010000047.1, forward strand.
ACTAGCACAACGCGTCGAAGAAGCAGAAAGTCTTGTTAAGGAATTTGTAGAGGTTGAAACCGGAATTAAAAGCACAGAAACAGAGATTGAGAAGATAGACTATGACATAGATCAAATCACTGGCGGCGACTCTACGAGAATATCAGAACAGTATGGTATAGTATCTGCAGCAGTTTCTCATGTGAAAGGGGATCTAGAACGAGCTCAAGCAGAGTTTGACAAAGTATCTGGTGAAAAGATAGCTCTCAGTGAGGAGCTTGAAACAGTACAAGATGAAATCAGTCACAATGAGGAAATTTTGACTGATAAGAACAATGAACTTACCGTTCTTGAAAAAGAGATAGCGAGTACAGCAGCAGAAATCATCAGATTAGAAGAGATGTCCGAGAAAGCACAAACAGAATATTATGAAACTACTCTACGTCTTCAAGATTTAAACAATCAAATGAGACATCTAGATGAAGGTGTATCGGAAGTTCGGTCAACAATCAAGTCTGATAATAGAGAGCTTGGGCTTGCATATGAGGAACTTAGAGATGCAACTGAAAGTTTAGAAAAGACCGAGGCAGAAATTGAACAACTAAAGGAAACAATTCCTGAGAAGAAAGCTGAGCTGAACAAGTCCGAAGAACTTGAAAGGACTAGGCAAACCGAGATTGATAACTTGTCTGCGCGACTTTCAACGGTGGATACTGAAGTCGCAGAGAGCGCAAAAATAGTATCTCAGACAAGAGAAGAACTCATCAAAGTAAAAGCTCGCCAAGATGCCTTGAAGGAGGCTGAAGATGCCTTCCTAAAGAGACGCAGGGCAATTGCTACAATTCTTGAACTCAGAGATGCTGGTGCTATAAGTGGGATTTATGGCACAGTAGCAGAACTAGGAACGATTGATCCAGACTACGCTGTAGCATTAGAGGTGGCTGGTGGTAATAGGTTGTCATACATTGTTGTTGACAACGAGCAAGTCGCAACAGAATGTGTCAATGTTTTGAAAAGTGAAAAAGCTGGCAGAGCATCGTTTATTCCACTTGAGAAAATCAAGACTAATCCTCCAGGAAAACTCCCAAAGGACGAGGGCGTCATCGATTTTGCGTTGAATCTTGTTAAGTTTGACCCAAAGATGCGTCCAGCTTTTGAGTTCGTATTTTCTGATACAATAGTAACTGAGGACTTCGATACTGCAAAGCGACAAGGATTTCGAGGGCAGAGAGCAGTTTCGCTTGATGGTGACTTGGTTGAACGTTCTGGATTAATTACTGGTGGGTATTTCCAACAAGCTGCGGCTGGTCTCTCACTACAAGTAGAGGACACAAGTCCTGAGATTGAAAATCGACTTCAGGGCTTGGAAGAGATACTGACGGAACTTCGTACAAAGCAAGATTCTCTCAGAAAAGAACAAATCGGTCTTGAAAAGGAGGTTCAAAGTCTTTCAAAGGTCAATTACAAGCTCCGGATAGAACAAGAGAGATTGGAAGAGAGATACGAGGAGCAAAAATCCAGGTCTATAATACTACATGAACGGATAGACAAAGCCAACCTAACAATAGGTGAACTTGAAGCCCAAATCAAAGATTTGCAAGAGCGTGATGATGAACTAACTGTACAACGTGAGAGAGTAAGGGCTCAGCGTGATGATGCTAATGAGGCATTAGTGACCTCGGACGCCAACAAGCTCAACCAAGAAATCAAGGATTTGAAAGAAGTACAGGAACAGTATCAGAAACAGAGAGAGAAACTACAGAGTGAAATAACTTCGGTAAGAGTCGCACTTGATGAAAGACTTGGACCCAAGGCTATTGAGATTGAGTCAAAGATTCAATCCCAAGATGCAATCATCCCGGGACTTGAAGAACAGGTAAAACGATTACAGATGGGACTTGCAGAGAGAGAGAGAGAGTTTGAGAAACTCAAGGAAGAAAGAGAGCGAATTGATGACGCTGTCAAGGACAAACGAGTGCGCCAGCTTGAATTGAAGGAGGACCTGCGTAACCTCAGACTAAGACATGAAGAGATACGTGAGGCCCAGACATCAAATGAGAAAGCAGTATACAGACTCCAGACTGAACAAAGTCGGTTGGAAACGGATGTCGTGGGGTATGTAGCAGAGCTGAATCAGATGGCAGATTCTCAAGAAGCCATAGAAAAGAGAGCAGATGAACGTGAACTCACTTACAAGGAACTCGAAGAGCTCGAGGAGAAAATCAAAGAGATTGAAAGAGAACTTGAAGCAATGGGACCTGTCAACCTGAAGTCACTAACAGATTATGATACTGAGAAAGAACGATACGAAGAGATTGTTGACAAAAAGAATAGGTTAGAAGATGAGCGAAGAGAAATTCTCACTTTCATGGAAGAGCTTGAGGCTGAGAAAACACAAAAGTTCCTCACAGTTTACAATGAGATTGCAGATAATTTCTCAAAAGTGTTTGGACAGCTTTCTCCGGATGGTGAGGCAAACCTCATGCTTGAAAATCCTGAACACCCATTAATGGGAGGAATTACAGTCAAATCAAAACCGCGAGGGAAAGAATTAGTCACACTTGATGCCATGAGTGGTGGTGAGAAGACTCTTACAGGACTAGCACTCATTTTTGCGATTCAGATGTATAGTCCTGCGAGCTTCTACATATTTGATGAGATAGATGCTGCACTTGACAATGTTAACGCTCATAATGTGGCGCTTCTCATCTCAGAGATGTCAAAGAATTCACAGTTTGTCGTAGTATCTTTAAGGGACACAACGGTACGAAAAGCTGATTTGTTGGTTGGAGTATCAAACCAAGATGGAATCTCTAGGATTGTGTCTGTTGATTTGGAGGAGGTTGCAGTATCAACATGATGGACAATGATTCTCCCTTCTGGGCAACACCACCCTACATTCTTCTCACAGATGTACTCCAGTTAGATAAAGTAGAGCCATGGAATGTTGATGTTGGCAAACTTGTTGTTGGTTTTTTGGATGAGATGAAACGACTGGGTGACATCGACTTTCGGATCTCTGGGAATGCATTATACTCTGCATCTGTAATATTCATGAGAAAGACAAGAGAGCTTGTTGAACTTGGTTTTCTGCCACCTGATGACGAGGAAGAAGAAGAGGAACTTGTCATTCCTCTCATCCGTCCCCCATTCAGATTAACAAATCGACGTGTGACACTTGAGGAGCTACTTGTTGCAATGGATCAGGTTCTCAGCAAAGGTGTCAGGGAACGTTCTACGCTAGCCAAGCGAAGATACAGCTCAAAAGCGGACCCACTGACATTTGAAATGAGTAAAGACCAAGCTAATGTCGAAGAAACAATAGCTGAAGTCTATGAGGACCTCTGTCGGATAATGAGAGTTGGTGAAGTATCGAAGTTTACTGATGTGCTTATGAATAACACCAGACAAGAGATAGTGAGAGTCTTCTTTTCACTCCTGTTCCTTTATGCACGAGCATACATTGACATCTGGATGGACGAAGAGAGTGTCATCTGGGTAAAACTTCAGAAGCCACCCAAAGTAACTGAGAAGGACAAATCACACGAGGAAGATATTCAGCCAGAAATCAAGACCTAGGGTGTTATCCATGGATGATGACATGATTACGCTAGAAGCTGCACTCTATGTTTCAGGTAGAGCTCTGACTCTAGAAGAATTAGCAGATATGATTGGAAAGTCTCATTCGACTACCCAAAAGGCGCTTGATAATCTTAGCTTCGAGTATAGCAAGAGAGAAGGCGCCTTGGAAGTGGTTGCTCTACCAAAGGACCGTTATGTGATGCAATTAAAACCAGAGCTCACTCCACGGGTTGGTAAACTAATACCAGGAGGGCTCTTGTCGTTTGCTACTCTTCAGACATTAGTCTTCATTGCTCTCAAACAGCCCATTCTTCAGTCAGAGCTTGTTGCATCACGAGGCACTCATTCCTACGACCATATCAAAGATCTAGTTGACAAAAAGTTCGTGGAGGCAGTACCAGAGGGGCGCTCTAAGTTGCTAACAACGACTCAACTTTTTGCAGACTATTTCGGGCTCGATGGCGACAGAGTCAAACTCAAGGCACAGCTCAAGTTCAAGATGAAGAAGATACTTGATGATCAAGGGGAAATGGAAGATTCTTTGGAATTGACACGTATATAGGAACCGATTACCTAGGAGAAAGTTCTAGCATACGCGAGGTATAGGTTCACCAAAAGGCACTTGGATTATTTTGCGACCCCCGATTGTTGTCCTCATGACAACTCTAGCTTTCCCATCAAGGACTTTTCCAACTACTCGAGCATCGCGTGTAGTCTTATATTTTGCAAGGGCATCGAGAATGTCACCAGTATGGTTGGAGTCTACACTCATCACTACGGTGCCTTCACAGCTCATGTGAAGTGGGTCAAGCCCAAGTACATTGCATAAAGATTGAACTGCTGGGCGGACTGGAATCTTGTCTTCTTGGAGCTCGAACTCAACTTTGGATTTGGCTGCAATTTCATTCATAGCGACAGCTGTACCACCCCGAGTTGGGTCCTTCATGGCGTGCACACCACCTGCATCAAGACAAGCACGAATAGGTTCCCAAAGAGGGGCTACATCGCTGACTAAATCGGTGTCAAACTTCAGTCCTTCTCGATGTGCGAGTAATGAAGTTCCGTGATCACCCACTGGTCCTGAGATTATTATGTCATCACCGGGCTTGGCGCTGCTGTCTGAGATTGGTTGTTCCAAGTAGGGAACTCCAATCCCAGTTGTTGACATCACAATTCCGTCGAGAGTACCTGGAGGCATCACTTTGGTATCGCCAGCTATCATTGCTATATCAAGAGGTTCAATGATGCTATTCAGAGAGCGCAGCATGGTTTGAAGCAAGGTAATCTCAACTCCTTCCTCTACAATTACAGTATTTGTCATTGCAACAGGTCTGGCTCCCATGACAGCTAAGTCATTGATAGTACCGCAGGCTGTCAGGATTCCCAAGTCACCGCCAGGAAAAATAATTGGGTGTATTGTATGGGCATCGGTGCACACAATTAGATTGACGCCTGCAACTTGAAGCGTAGCACCATCGTCCATCTCATCCAGTCCAATATCGCCCATTCTCCGTAGTCCAAAAGAGGGGATTATTACTTCCTCTAGAAGACGCTGCATCAATTTGCCACCAGCTCCATGTGCGGCTTCAATCTTTGACATTAACCATCCTCCGACTATGCAGTATCTAGAAGCAGATCGTAGAAGTATTTGAAGAGGTCGCTCCGGACATAGGAAGAAGTTGGACACTAAGCAACATTTAAAACGAATCTACAAAGAGGCTGAATGACCTAACCAAGAGGTGGTCAGATATGGGTGTCTGGCATAGAAGATCAACACGTACTTCCACTGGTGCTCGATTAAAGAGGTTCAGAAGCAAGAGAAAGCACGAGATGGGTAGAACACCAACTGAAACCTTAATGGGCGAAGCAAAACGTGCCTCAATTGATAGTAGACGTAAAGTAAAGAAGACACCAGCACTTCGTCTTGGCCAAGTTAATGTCACAGACCCATCAAAAAATGTGACATTCCGTGCCGAATTGCAGGATGTTGAGAAAAATCCAGCTAACATGGACTATCAGCGAAGAAAAGTCATTACACGTGGCACCATCATCAAGACTTCAAAAGGTCGTGCGAGAGTGACAAGCAGACCAGGTCAAGAAGGGATTCTTAACGCTGTGTTAATCTAAGAAACGGTTTTTTCATCAGTAGTTCTTTCTAACCAACAGAGGATTCTGCGACTTCAGCTTCAATGCTCGTTATCACAAAGTCCCTTCCACCAGTGATTTTTGTGGAACTACTTCCACATTTTCCACACTTCATAGGTGCAAATGCAGCTATTTGATTGGGAATATCTGGGTCTAGATTTGGCTCTCCTTCAAATCCACAGTCATTACAGAGTAGTCGACCTGTGACTGTCTTGATACGCAATTTTGCACCTTCTAAAATCGAGTTTCGGCTGGCAATTTCGAAATTAAATACGAGTTGTTCAGGGATAAGAAAGGTGAATTCTCCAACTTCTACATTGACCACAGACACTCTTGATGCTCCGTTGTTCATTGCTGCCTCAAGCGCAGTATCAACGATAGAACATGCCGCAGAGAACTCGTGCAATTAGTGACACCAAGACCTGCATGTTGGAAGTCCTGTTAAGGCACTTCCGATATAGTCAAAGGTCAGACTCTTTATATGATTCAACGCTCAAGGAAAAAACGTCATGTTAAGATGTGAGAGGAGGTCACCTTGTCCAAGATATCTAAAGCATCAAAGAAGACAGTTGCGTCTGAGAAGGAAACCAAAGTCAGTAAGAAGACTCCAACTAAGTCTACGACAAAGAAGTCCTCTAAACCTAAGACAAAGCCTACTGGACTGAAGGTCACGAAAGAGAAGAAAACATCCGGTAAGAAGGCGGATAAAAAGAAATCAGCACCCAAGAAAACTAGTAAGAAAAAATCAATGACAAAGAGCTCTATGGAAAAAGAGAGAGAGATGCTTGGTGAACTAGAAAATGAGATACATAGTGATGATGAACAAGTCTGTTTGGGAGCTGTCGATCGGCTGGGTAGTTTGAAACATCCCGATGCAACACGAGTACTAATAGTCGCACTTGAAGACCCACGATACATGGTCAGAATACATGCAGCTGCTCAGCTAGGTGAAAGAAAGGACAAGAAATCAATTGATGCATTGGTTGAGTCGCTTAATGACGATTCTGTTTTTGTGAGGCAGACTGTGGCTGGAGCTCTTGAGAATATAGGTGGTGCAAAAGCAAAGATGGCACTCTTCAAAGCGGAAAGTGAGGGTTTGCTTTTGGATGAGCTACCAGAAGGAAAAAGACTTGGAGAATAGAGACTAATATTTGCTCCATCCTATGCGAAGGGCGTGATATATTCGACTGCATTCTGCTTATATTGAAAAATGTTAGGATTCTGTTAGTAGACAATAAGGAGAATAACTATCTTGAACGCCTCCTCAAACGACGAGATTACGAAGATTGAGTCGCAGATAAAGGATCTCGATTTAGATTACATGCGCGGACTTGTTTCAGAAGAAGAGTACAGTCGGAAAATGGCAGAATTGAAGCTGCAACTGGAACAAGCAGGTGGATCGGCAAAGAGCATACCACCAGTTCAGAAAATCGAGCCTAAAGAGATACAAGCTACCAAACTGCAAGCACCACCTGCTGAGAAGAGAGCTACAGTGGATCCCGTTACAGCCGTGAAGAGAACAGTTGAAGGTATGAGAAGACTTGCTTTGGAGAGGATAGCACAAGACGCAGGCGTTTCAATAATGAATGTAACCAAGATTCTGAGCGACCTCCTAGATGGACGAGAACTTTCAGGGAGGATAGATCATGACCGAGGCGATTTCATTCTTGGAACTGGAAGTGGACCGCCCCCAAAGACGATTGCAGTTTGTCCATACTGTAAGAATGATTTGAAACGAATTGCGGTAAAGGGAGAGACTGTGACTTGCAGCATGTGCAGGGAGTCATTCATCATTTCATAATGAAACTCAGGTGATTGTAATTGGACTTCTTTCAGGCATGTCTGAAGGCTGATAACCGAGAAGCTGTGAATGCCATCAAGAAGATGATTCCATCAGCGCGTCCATCAGCAATCTGGGCGGTGCTTATGCATGGGGCAGCGTGGCACGAACAACGAACCTATGATACACCACACTCAACAATCGTGGTGAATTCGATACATAAAATGATTGAGGACTTTGGTAGCCACATTGGACTTGTACCTGATGTTCCATCTAAGTCGGTCAGGGTTAAGCTTGAAGAAGAGAGGAAGACAGATGTCCAGGAATTTTTGATTGAACGACTTGCACTGCATTTAGCAGATATTGATCACTGGAATCTGGAAAAAGGTCCAAGCTACAATGTCGAGAAGAGTATTGATTCTCCTGATAACGCAGTCCGGAAGTTTGAGAGTACAATACGGCAAAAGAGCTTAGTTGGTTCTTGGGAAGCATCTGTCATTTTAGCGTCTAAGGATGAACCCATTAGATTAAGACGTATCATCGCATCACTTGCTGCGGAGGAACCTGACAGGCTAGGACATGCCTTCATTATGCCCAACTCTCTCATCGAAGAATTACCCAGAGCTGAATATACTAGGCCGCAGATTGCATCTCTGTGGCACCTTATGGAGTTCCTCGTGAGAAAGGTGCCATCGAAGTCTCCTGAAGGCTTTTCTCAAGATGATCATCTATCAAATCTAGTGAAACCTGTCAGTCTAGTCGAGTATCGAAATATCTTCGTGAACGCGCTCGCGAATTATGGAATTCTTGGACATAATACCATCTTTGCGCAGAGGATTGCAGCTGCAAATCAGAGAGGGCTTGTGACAAGAGAGATGATTCGTTGGCTTATTGCGAAGTTGAAACAAAACATTGGTGGGGCAATGGCTTCCGATGATGACTTGGTCTATGAGAAAGTTTTGAAGAAACAAGTAGGGATTGATTGGAGCCAACAACCCGAAGTGAACAGGCTCCCTCATACCAATGCCGTTCAAGATTGGATCACAACCGGTGACTTTGTTGAGATGTGGGCAGCTATGACTCATGAAAAATCTAGCGAGTTTGAGAAAAGGCTCCTTGAATTTGCTGCCGAGTGGCAACATGTGCGATGCTGTCAGTATATTATGGCAGCCCTTCTAAGTGAGCCTCGAGCAGCTCATGTGATAATCTTCACCCATGCTGCTTGGAGTCTTGTGGACTTCCATCTCGTTCCAAGTGAATTGGTAGCTCTACAGGTTCACAGGATGCTCCGTAAACACCTTAGTGAATGGTAGTTTCAGAAACTACTTTTCTTCACCTTTTCGATAAGATTCGGCAAGAAGGTCTGGGATATAGCGAACTTGCATATCAGATTCCTTCATCATGTCATTAATCTGAATAGTACAGAATGGACATTCAGTAGTCACCATGTCAGCACCAGTCGCTATAATGTACTCCTTCTTTGTCTGTGCAATTTTCTGAGAGAGCTCACGTTGACCCGCTCGGACACCACCACCTGCACCGCAACAACGATTCTTGTAGGGATCATCAATATATTCCACACCAGGTATCATTTTGAGAAGCTCGATTGGCTCGTCATAGACATGTTGACCCCTGCCTAAGTGGCAGGGTTCGTGATAGGTGACCTTCAATTTGATTTCACCCTTTGGTGGAACGATGTTCTCCTTGCCAATCACATGAATCATGTACTCTGCTAGGTCATGGACTTTGTACAATGGTGGTTCGCCACGATCTGACTCAATAAACGGTCGATGATCCTCTCGGAGTGTCTTTCCGCATCCTGCACAAGCAACGACTACGGTGTCACAACTGTATTTCTTACAAGCTTCCTCGAATATCTCAGTGACTCTGCGTGCAGCAGCATGAGCAGTGTTGAGGTCGCCAGTCCTGAAAGCGGGACTTGCACAGCACCATTGTTCCTTCGGAACGACTACATCAATATTGTTGCGATTTAGAACATCGATCAGTGCTTTACCAGTGTTCTGCATCCGGTAGTCTATAAGACAGCCTGTGAAGAAAGCAACACGACCACGGGGATTGTCCACAAAGAACTCTGCATCTTTAACTTGCTTGAGAAGAGGCGCATCCTTAACAGGCACAGCCCTGCCAGTTGCATTAATGGAGTCGATAAAAGCCTGCTGACCTTCAGCTAGTGGATAGCCAGCCTCGACAGCTTTGGCTCTGAGTAGTTCTACAGCTAAAGCAGGGATGTCTATCTTTTTGGGACAAATGTCGGTACACATCTTGCAAGTTGTGCAGCTGTAAACTGACTCATTCATCGCCATTGCCACACGATCCTCAACATCACGTGGGTCAAGCTCGAGTCTAGCAATCTGCCGAATGATCATTGGACCGGGATAATCCCAGGTTTCATGAACAATTGGACAGTTAGATAAACATGCACTGCATTCAATGCATTTTCGAATCTCTCGAAGCTTTTCAATTTCTTCAGCATGGATAATCTCTGGATGCTGTGGTTGTTTATCACGCGCAACATAAGGACGGATTCGTCTGATACGAAAAGATGTCTGAGCCATATCAGTGACTAAGTCCTTGATGACAGGCATCTTTTCAAGAGGTTCGAGGACTAGGTTTTCTTCAGGATTTACTTTAGTTCTACATGCGATACGGGCGGTCCTGTTGACTTTAACAGCGCATGAACCGCATTGGCCACCTCTACATTCCCAACGAAACGCTAGACTAGAATCAAACTTGTCTTGAATATAGAGTAACGCGTCAAGAACGGTCATTCCTGGTTCATATTCAACCTTGAACTCTTGGAAATATGGTGCGTCATCGCTATCAGGGTTATATCGCTGCACTCTTGTTTTGAATGTCTTTGCCATTTTCTAGCCTCCTACGGTGGCGTGATCTTGGTAATCACTAAATCTTCCTTTCGCAGATCCATTTTACCGTCTTTCCCCTTACGGATAATGATATTGTAATAGCCCTTATCTTTGGGGTCAGCATCAACTCTGAAGTGTGCACCTCTGCTCCCCTTCCTCATTACAGCGGCCTCAGCTACCATTCTAGCTGTCGTGACCATGTGCGCAAACTCTATAGCTTGATGCCAACCGGGATTGAATCGTTTCACAGGGACATCAACTTTAATCGTGGGTACTACTTCTTTCTCAATCCGTCGGAGTTCCTTGACTGCATACTGCATCTCGTCCTCTTTTCTGAAAATCTGGACCTTGCTCCACATGAGTTCAGTGAGCTCCTCACGAGCAGCAGAGGGAGAGATGCCTGCCTTACGCTTCAGCATCGATTCAAGTCTTGTGAACTCCTCGTGGATTTCATCACGGTCAACACCCAAATGAGTGATGTTTTTCGCATATTTTGCAGCATTTTCTCCAGATAATGCACCAAAGACCTGTGTGTCCGCGAGAGCATTCCCGCCAAGCCTGTTTCCACCGTGGACACCCCCTGTACACTCACCCGCTGCATAGAGACCTGGGATATTTGTGGCAGAGTTTTCATCAATTTTGATACCACCCATGAAGTGGTGGGCAGTTGGTGAAACCTCCATTGGTTCTTCTCGAATATCAACCCCAGCATCTTCGAATTGCTCTATCATGCTCTCTAGTCTAAACTCTATAATGGATCGAGGAAGATGTGCTATGCTTAGGTAGACGCCTCCATCTGGAGACCCTCTGCCTTCACGAACCTCGGTCATGATGGAACGCGCAACTTGGTCACGACCTGCAAGCTCCATGACTTCAGGATAATATCGATTCATGAAGCGTTCACCCTTGTTATTGAGGAGAATACCACCTTCTCCACGAACCGCTTCGGTTACCAATCGGCCTTTCGCGGACTCGGGCTTGACCATGCCCGTCGGATGAAACTGTATCATCTCCATGTCAATCATCTCGCAGCCCGCCTCATAGGCCATTCCGTAACCATCTCCAACGTCTAACTGTGCATTACTTGTCACGCTGTAAATCCTACCAGCGCCTCCAGTTGCCATGACAATTGCCTTTGCTCGGAATACTAGATAATCACCATACTTCAGATCTACAGTACAGACACCGGAGATTTTACCACCTGTTACCAAGAGTTTGGTCGCAAACACTTCGTCAAACACTCGCACAGACGTTTTACGAATTCCTTCAGTCAGAGTGACCATTATCTCAGAACCTGTTCTATCAGAGGCATATGCGGTTCGACGCCAACTCTGTTTACCGAAAGGTCTCTGAGCAATCTTTCCCTCAGGAGTTCTATCGAAGACTGCACCCATATCCTCAAGGTCAAAGATTCTCTGCGGAGCATCCCTCACAAGAATCTCGGCAAGCTTCTGATTGTTCAGGTAATTACCACCTTCAATGGTGTCTTTGAAGTGGATTTCAGGATTATCATCCGGGTCTACATTGCCCAGGGACACATTATAGCCACCCTCGGCCATGGCTGTATGTGCCTTACCGAGTAGCTCTTTACTTAGCATGATGACATCCAAGTTGAATTTTGATGCCTCAATTGCAGCCCTGCAGCCAGCACCACCAGCACCAATAACAAGAACGTCACACATGATTGTCTTGTAGTCCAACTACAGTCCTCCACTGGAGAGCTCTCTCCTTGGTTGACCCGTCGGGGATTCTGGCGCTCTTTAAGAGTTACTGTTCAAACCAACTGAATGGAAATCGGTATACAAAAGACATCCTTCAGCCTTGATTCATTGTTTAATGCCAATTTTGGCATATACTTCTGCCTTTCGACTAGCAACCAGCTTGTCCATGTCTTCATGTACACTGTTTCCATGGGAGTCCATTGTCACAAGTAGCGGACCAAACTCTTCTGCGGTTATCACCCAAAGAGCTTCAGGCATGCCCAGGTCTTTCCATTCGTAAGCCCTTACTTCTTTGAGACCTTTTGCTGCTAGTGCACCACATCCACCAGTATAGCTACAATAGACAGACCCAACTTCTTTCAGTGCAGCCAAGGTCTTCTTTCCCATTCCACCCTTCCCGACTATGATTCGAGCTTTGTACTTTCGGAGAAATTCATCTTCGAACATCTCCAACCGACCACTCGTTGTGGGACCAGCTGAAACAATCACCCACTTCCCATCCTTTTGCCAAGCGACAGGACCAACGTGATAAACTACACTACCCTCAAAGTCAACGGGAGGTTTCTCACCCTTCTCGTACATATGAAGAGCTCTCTCATGTGCTTCATCACGTGCTGTATAGACATGTTCACCAGTGACATAGACCACATCTCCAACTTTCAGTTTCCTAGCATCTTTCTCTGAGATTGGTGTTGTCAAGTGATATTCAACCATCTTAGTTTCCCTCCTTTGAATGTGTCAGGTATGTTGCCTTCAGATCCTTCGTGATTTTTGCAGTACTACGCCTGGCAGCCCAGCATTGGACAGCAACGCCAACAGGTAGGCTGGCAGGATGTCTCATAGCATAGTCGACCTTTACACCAAGTACTGTTGTTTTTCCTCCAAGGCCCATGGGTCCAATTCCAGTTGAGTTAATGGCATCCATAAGTTCTTCCTCAATCTTGGCAACTTCAGGCTCTGGATGCTTGTCATCTAATGGGCGGAGAAGTTGCTGTTTTGCTATCTTGATTGCTATATCTGCACCACCACCAATACCGACGCCAATGATGTTAGGAGAACATGCAGCACCCATATAGGAGAGCGCATTGTCAACTACAAGCTTCTTCACTCCCGTTAGACCAACACCTGGCTTGAGCATTCCAACAATACTAGCATTCTCACTACCTCCGCCCTTTGGAAATACTGTGATTTCGACAGAGTCACCATCAACAATATCCCAGTTTATCCAGGGAATCTTTACACCAGTATTATCTCCAGAGTTCCCACCAACGATTGGATG
>JBHLQJ010000048.1:0-14672 GCA_048884945.1 Candidatus Thorarchaeota archaeon
CCTGTTAGTACAGCTGTGGCTCCTAGGTCCTCATAGTGAAGTTCAGTTCGACTTCTATTACAGCCAGGTTCAGGACACTCATAAAAGAAAGGAACATAATCTGGTCCTCGTCGCCCCATTCCTGAGTCATAACCATGTGACTCAATGAGATCAGTTATTTCATTGAAAGTATTGAGGAACTGGTCTCTGTTTTCACGAGCAAGTAGGAATTCTACACCTTCAACAAGAAGCTCACGAATCTCTTTCTCAGATGTTGTGAGTAGAGGCAACCCGAGATTTCCACTTACATTAAAGAGATGACCCATAATTCTCTGTGACCATTCAGCAAGTGTCTTAGAGTTGTAGAATGCGCTTCTGGCAACAGTCAAAGATTGTTCAAGACGTTCTTCAAATAACAATCGAATACTCGGTTCCAAACTCTTGAACATAGGTCTGTAATTACTACGGATTGCTTCCTCGACCTGATTCAACCAATCATTCTCAGGCAGAGGCAAAACGCTTACTGGTGAGTTTTCAAAGCCTTGTGGGACTGGAATACTGATTAGATTCCCGTCCTTTCCCATCAGAGGCGTGCGAATGTTCGTCAACTCTGATTGAACTTCATCATAGTCTGCAACACAAAAGAACGGTGTCAGAGGAACACCCTGACTGCTAACTAAAGATGCAACCTGTGCCGCTGTTGAAGCCTTGTTCAAAATATATGCCGGTCCACCCATCACGACCGTCTGGTGTGCGGCTTCTACAGCTCCATGCTCTAAGTTCTCTATATTCGCTCTGACTTTGGGTGTCAAGATGCCAAGTTTCTTGTTACTATCAATAATGATGCTCTTGAGAATACTCATCTTCTCAGGAATATGCCATAGCGTGGCTTTGTACGAATCCAGAAGACTCGGAACTCTTTCAACGATGCTATCAAAAGTGATTGGAGGCGAATTATAGATCTTCTGTGCAATGTCCGCCCCTTGTCCACTCCAAATGAAATCTTCATAGACCTTGTAAATGCTAGGGCGCAAAGTAGTTTTCAACCTCCTACTTAGACAGCACATCCTCGAATACTTTCTCGTACATACGCACGATTCGTTCTGCAGAGAACGATTCTTCAACGCGTCTTCTTCCAGCTCTTCCTAGTTCCTTCCGTTTCTCGTCATTTTCTAACAGTTCTATGACTGCCTGTGCATACTCTTCTTGACTGAACCCTTTAGTTACCATACCATCTTGTCCTGGACGTACTAGCTCTGGGATGCCGCCAGCTGGTGTTGTGACAACGGGAAGGCTGCACGACATTGCTTCAAGCAATACCAGTGGCATTCCTTCTAGGGTTGAGTTCAATAGGAAGAGGTCTGCTGAGCACATTATCTCCTGCATATTGCTCTTCACTCCAAGAAGATGGACGTTGTTGCATAAGTCCAATGCCTCTATCTTCCTCTCAACCTCTATACGTGTTGGTCCATCGCCTGCAATAATCAGCCTAGCTTTAGGAAAGTGATCAACCACTATTCTCATTATCTCAACAAGTTCCACGACTCGCTTTACCTGACGGAAGTTGGATGCATGTAACAGGATTTTCTCATCTGGATTCAGCTCAACAGCTTCAGCATCCGTTCTCAGTCCAACACAACCACTCTCAACATAGAGCCGTACACCATTTAGGTGTGCGAACTTCTCAACATCGATAAAGTTAGGAATCACATGAATATCCCTTTCAATACCTAGCTCCTCATGTGCTTTCTTCATCAGAAATTCAGAAACTGCTGTAACAGCATCTGCATTCTCTACAGTGTGTTTTACAACCGGTTTGTATGCCGGGTCTTGACCAAGCGAATGAACATCTGAGCCATGTAAGGTCACAACATATGGAATACCCGCAATCTCTCTTGCCATATAGGCTGCCATTGCATGAGGAATTGCGTAGTGGGCATGCACTATGTCAAGTTGAGTGTCTGTTGCTACTTTGATGATCTTTGAGGTTAAAGCCATAGCATAGGGAGGCCCAGTGCCTTCGAAGAGAGGATAGTTAAAACTGTCAACTAGGTCTACATGTACTCCCCTAGTTTGTTCCCACATGAGAGAAAATGGTCTTTGATATGTGATGAAGTGAATTGTGTGACCTCTGTGAGCTAGCTCTTGCCCTAAACGTGTTGCAAGATACCCACTTCCACCTACAGTAGGGTATAGATTGACTCCAATCCTCACATACTACACCTTCTTTCGTTCTGAGCTTGTTATCCCTTTAAGCGAACTGGTTTGGACAATTGGGAGATTGCCAAAGCTTGATTAGATGGTATATGAAATGTGCCTTTATGAGCCGTTCGGATGAGGGAACAATCCTTGTAGTTGTGGCACATCCTGATGATGAAACCATTGGGGCTGGTGGGACAATCAGAAGACATGTTGACCAGGGTGTGAAAGTCGATGTTCACTGTATAACTGGCAATGAAGTGCGTAATGAAGAACTGAAAGCCGCGTGTGGAATCCTTGGCGCTAGAAACCTGTATCTGAGCGAGCGGGACGATTTTGCGATTGGTGAAGAGCTCATAAACGAGGTCGTTGGAGCTATCTTGAAATCCCAACCAACAATTGTAATCACACATCACTCATCCGACTACAATCGAAATCATCAGCAATGCGCAATGATAGTGAACCAAGCAGTAGAGTGGGCATCCCACAAGACAATCTTTGATAATGCGCATCGAGTTGAACGCATCTATAACATGGAAATCAACACAATGATTTCTCGACCCAATGTTCATGTTGATATTACCGAGTCCTATTCTGTTGCATTAGCGGCATTGAAGAAACATGTATCTCAGGTTAAGAAAGCTGACTTATATTATACACAATTCTATGATGCTAGGACACGACTGCGTGGAGTCCAAGCAAATTGCAAGAGGGCAGAAGCCTTTGCTATCACTCTTCCAGAACATGTAGGTCCTTTTTATGAAAAGAATAGTGTAAACCGCCTTATTTAATCTGAGTTATTATTCAGGATTCTCAGTCTTTCTTCGTCGGGCTGCTAGGAGTGCCTTAAGTTCACCCATCATACTCATTCCGCCACCGGGTGATCCTGCTGGTTTTGGAGTCGGTGCCTTAGCCATGGTAGGAATAGGTTCTCCCCCTGCAGCGAGCGATGCTGCTCCTACACCTCCAGAAGCCGCTGCTCCGGGTGCACGGGTTGCCAATGAAGATATCCTATTTTCCATAGCATCAACCTTATTCTCTAGATCTATCAAGGAAACCTGGATGTTGGTAATTGCCTCAGTCAACTTGGTTGTGATTATACTGATTACTTCTCCAAGTTGGCGTATCTTCTCTTCATTGGGATCCTTCAGGGCCCATTCAAATTCATCCATGATTTCGGCTTCAAGTTCTTTTCTTTCATCTGGCATTTTTTCGACCCCAATAGCTTAAAATGAAAAGATGAAGTTTCGCTATAAACCTTGTTTGGAGCTAAGCTGAGTCTATTGTCACTTTGACAACACTCTCCACAGCCCCTAGAATCCACTCCACATCTTCTTTGGTCTGTCCCTCACATGTCACCCTTATCACTGGTTCTGTTCCTGAGGGTCTGACCAATACCCATCCTTTTTGTAGTGTGATTCCAAGCCCATCCACCGTCAAAACTTGTTTTACATCACCTAGCTTGCTTGGAAGCGTTTTTGATAAAGTATCCATCACGCTCTGCTTCTTATCATTGGGACAATCGAGCTTGCTTCTGAGAATTGGGTATTGCGGAATTGTAGAAATCAACTCTCCAAATTTCTTCCCTGTTCGTGCCATCAACTCAAGGACCCTACACGCTGCTAAGAAAGGTTCAGGGGCAAGATGCGCCTCCGGGAATATGAACACTCCACATGCTTCTCCACCCATGACACCTTCCAACTCTGCCACCTTGACAGCGACCTGTATGTCTCCAACAGGAGTTCGAATTATCTTTCCTCCAGCTCGCTCTACAGTTTCATCCAGAGCAAGAGAACTATCAACAGTTGTGACCACTGTGCTGTGTTTTGATGATAACATGGCTTGTTGTGCGAGGAGAGCAATAGTCCGATCGCCCTTGATGACCTCTCCCTTTTCAGTGACAAAGACAACTCTGTCTGCGTCCCCATCATGTGCAATCCCTAGGTCTGCTCCAGTTCTCTTGATCATTTGAATAAGGTCTCCCAAAGAGTCCTCGTCGGGCTCAGACCTTCTACCAGGGAAATGACCATCTAATTGACCGTTTATCGTTACGACCTGACAGTTAAGCTGTTGCATAAGATATGGCGTAAGAACACAGGCTGCCCCATTCCCTGGATCAACAATGACTCTGAATGTCTTCGCCCTGATACCATCAGCATCGCATCTCTCAAGGAGCGTTTCAATGTGTTGATCGACCGCATCTTCCATCTGTGTTTCTTTGCCAAGCTCATCCCAATTGGCTACTTTGAAGTTCCTTGAACTGTAAATCTCTTCGATTTTAGTTTCTTCTTTCGAGGTGAATCCCATACTATTTCGAGACCAGAATTTCACACCGGTGTACTGTGGTGGGTTGTGAGATGCTGTGACCATAAGTCCCGCATCGAATCCTCGTTTCATTGTGATAAATGCAAGCGTTGGTGTTGGTATGATTCCGGCTTGTACCACATTAACGCCACTAGATAGGATTCCTGCTGTCAAGGTGTCAGCAATCATGAGCCCAGTTGTACGAGCATCTCGTGCAACCACAACAGTTCCTTTTCCAAGATAGGTTCCAAGAGCTTTGCCGAGATTGAGTGCCATCTCAAGGTCAAACTCCTCACCGTATACCTTTCTTACACCTGTTGTGCCAAAGAGCTTGCCAGTCATAGGGGTCACTATTCTACTCGGTACTGATTCAGAGAAAAAGGTACCTAATGTTGAAATTATACTTCAACCAACAAAGCTCTATATTACCAACTTATGCTGGCAGCACATCATGCCATTCTTTGAGCATAGAGGGACAAAGATACACTTTGTAGATGTTGACCATAGGACCGATAAGACCTCTGGTTTCCCGCTTGTTTTTGTGCATGGCGCTGGCTCTTCGCACCTCATCTGGTCGTTACAGCTGCGAGAGTTTTCAAAGGAGTATCGCACGATCGCGTTGGATCTGTCTGGTCATGGAAAATCAGATGAGTTTGCTGGCGACCCATCGATAGAAGGGAACTATACCGAGGAACTTGCGGCTCTAGTCAATCATCTGAATCTTGAGAGTTTCATTCTTGTGGCTCATTCTATGGGGGGCGGGATAGCAATGTGCTATACATTAAATGAGGATGTCGTGAAACCTGAAGCACTTGTGCTCGTCGATACCTCTTCGGACCTTGATCTTTCAAAACTAAGAACCGGTCTTGTGAAGGAAACCCTTGAGGACCGGGTTTTCTTCTTCAAGAGTCGCGTCTTTGAGCATTACACTGAAACTTACCAATTGAAGAAGCTGGATGATGATATGCGACTTGCCAACCCTCAGGTTATGGCTCGAGACCTGTCTGCTTGCAGTAAGTTCAACATCACCGACAGAATTGGTGAGATTGACATCCCTGTCCTTGTGCTTGTTGGTTCAAAAGATGATATCATCACTCCTGCCATAGCTGCAGACTTTGAGAAGAAATTCCAACGAGCAGACATCGCTGTCGTGAAAGGTGCTGATCACATTCCCATGGTGGAACAGCCAGAGGAGTTCAATCGACTCCTCAGGAAATTCATCGAGTGGGTCATCTCGCAGAAATGAAAGGGTTGTGCGTTGAGGTGAAGATTGATTCTTCTCGTGCTATTCACTCAGTTTTTTGAGAGATATAGATTTCATCAGAGTCAGTGAGCTCGTCGTCGTGACCAAGCCATAGGCATAACCTTTCTTATCTTACGAAACCTTATTAGTCGCATACGACAACTAACGCTTTGTCATCGTACCGCCTACCACATCAGACCGTATTGGCAAAGAGGTACTTGTAATGGCTTGTGAGAAGAACCTCCTCTACAGGGACACACAAGAGCATAACACACAGTCGTATTCATTCAAATGGGGGTCCATTCTTTGAGCAGCGGCTATGATTTTCTCTTTAAGGTAGTTGTCTTAGGCGAAGGCGCAGTAGGAAAGACTGCTATCGTCACCCGATTCTCGCACGGGTTCTTCAGGACAGACTACAAGACCACCATTGGAAGTCAGTTCGCGGTCAAAAATGTCGAGATTCCACGCGAGATTGGCAAGATCACTGTGAAGCTGCAGATTTGGGATGTGGCCGGGCAGAGCCGATTTCAGATTCTGAGGCCAATGTACTATCGCGGGTCGAGTGGCGGGCTTCTAGTGTACGACGTGACCCGAAGAAGGACCTTCATAGTGCTTGAAGAGTGGCTCGACGAGCTGCACAAGGCAATCAACAAGGAGATTCCTCTAGTGCTTGTAGCGAACAAGACTGACCTTCCTGACAGAGTGGTCGAACCATCTGAGGGTCATGAGTTTGCTGAGAAGCATGGGATGCCATACATCGAGTCCTCGGCCAAGACTGGGGAGGGTATCGTAGACATCTTCAAGGAGCTTGCTGAGAACCTGGTGATTACCCGTGAGAAGGGTAACAACTACTGACCTGCTACCAACACTTATTGTTCCTATCCCAACTAATATCAGTGGAATCTATTTGGTGTGACTTAGAACAATGAGCAAACCAGATGAATCACACCCAGTAAATGCAATCCCCCCGCTAGCTTGGGCTCTAGAACTCTACATGAAGGCTGGCGGCAAGTACAAGGAGGGGAAGATGATTGAGCTCATCTTTCCTGTTGGCGACCACCGAGAGACCATGAGGAAGAAAGGGACCCATGACATCTTCATGTGGTTCTCGAAGGGCAAGCTCAATCTTCGAGCAAGATGCAACTATGACAAAGCCTGCAGCTTCAATTCGGAGCGGATAGATGGGGCTGATAGGGAAGCTGTGAAGAAACTTGAGTGGGGTGAAGCCAAAGCTGACACCTTCTTCAAAGCACTCCGAAAATGGATTACCCGTCTTGACCTCGATTTTGTGACCTTCATCAGGGCTCTGAACACAGTCTGTGATAGGCGCGTAGAGATTCCATTGACAACGAAATATGGTAAGACCTTCAAAAAGTTCGATGAATATCGTCGGAACCGCTGGCCTGAGGACGCGACTCCTGACAATCGGGACACGTTCATCGAGGAAGTATTGGTTCGCGTTTCGTTTTGGATTCAATCCGCACATCAAGTTGGCGCTCTGAAATGAAATCTTTGACAAATCAAAACTGCTTTAGAGCACGCATGTCTCTCAGGGAATGAGGTTGTTTCAGGTCGATGAACATTGGCTTACTGGTGAATCCAATAGCTGGAATGGGTGGCCGTGTTGGTCTGAAGGGCACAGACGGAATTGTAGATGAGGCCATCAGGAGAGGCGCTTCACCAGTGGCACCTGGGCGAGCTCTTGAGTTTCTTACAGCACTTGAATCAATCATCATCTCCTTGAAACTAAGGGACAAGATTCGAATTGTCACCTGTCCGGGAAAGATGGGGGAGGATGTTGTGCAGGAGGCTGGACTGAAACATGAAGTTGTGCCAATCGATATCGAAAACTCCACAACTGCTGAGGACACAAAGGACTGTGTCTTAGCACTTTACGAAGAGGATGTCCAGCTTTTGGTATTTGTTGGTGGTGATGGTACAGCCAGAGATATTCTTGATGCAGTGAACACCTATGACTTGGATGACCTTCTTGTCCTTGGGGTTCCTTCAGGGGTTAAAATGTACAGTGGAATATTCGTTGTGAATCCAGCTGATGCTGCAGAGGTTGTTCGGTTGGTCTACGAAGGGACAGCTCAGACAGCAGAGTTTGAGATAATGGATGCTGATGAAAGTGCAATCCGCCAAGACCAGTTCATCATCAACCTCTACGGATATCTGAAAGGACCATCAGTTCCTGCCAGATTTCAGGGGGCAAAACAGGCAAGTCCCGAGACCTCTGATGAACATGAAGCACAAGAGGCTATTGCCAAGTACGTAATTGAGCAGCTTGACCAAGATGCAATATATATTCTTGGACCTGGAACCACATTGAAGACGGTTACTGACCTGCTCAAGGTCAAGAAGACAACCCTTGGTGTTGATGTTTACAAACAAGGAAAAATGCACCTTGATGTCAACGAGGACGAGATCCTAGCGCTTGTTGATGACTTCAATAGAACATGGATTATAGTGTCCCCCATCGGTCATCAAGGCATGCTGTTTGGAAGAGGAAATCAGCAGATTAGTCCTGGAATAATAGACCGTGTCGGTCGAGAGCGCATCATTGTGATCTGTACACCCTCCAAGCTCAAGGGTATTGCTGGAGAAGCTCTACGAGTTGACACTGGTGACACAGAAGTGGACAATTTACTGCGTGGCTACATTAGGGTGATAACTGACTATAATGAAATGCGATTGATCAAGATTGAGTAGAGTTGCTCAGGGGCATATCGACAATCGCTTCAATTCGGTGTTATCAATTGCAGTTTTGAACCCACCGATTAATCAAAAAACGATTTCCGTGCTTTTTCAAATGAATTAAAAGTTATGACATCTTAATTTTGTTTCGGAGGTTCTATATTCAGTTTTATCTATCTATCAAGAACCTATCAGTCTTTATCATGCGTTCTCGGAAATTTGAAGATTATTCTATGTCACTTCTTTTGTTAGGTGAATATGATTGTTATCGAGGCAAGTAGAGGTATCCGAGTCCGATGTCAGCTGTAGTGAAATTTTCATCGACTTGGTTGGCACTATGGCCGCCTCAATTGATTATCTTTCCACGTTGGGGGTTGTATGATGTACGTTCAGGAGTATTTGACAAGTGACATGACGGGCTTTGAAGAATATCCAAATCCTGCATGGGTTGCTGGAGCTAAGGCAGGAATATCCGAGGCTCTTGACAGAGCGCGGTCTAGTGGATGGCGAGAGTTCTTCGATGTCCTTGAGACTCTCTTCAGGTCAATGATGGAAGTCCGACCAGCAGAGCCTGGCACTTCACCGCAGGATGGCTCGATGTATGAAACGCTTGGCGGCTACGTGAGTGTAGTAGGACGATTGACTGCCGAGGGTCTGAGGTTCACGGTCCCTCCAATTCGGCAACAAGCTGTGGCTTCTCTCTTTCCTGGAATGAATCTCTGTTGTACAGGAAAAGACGTATTGGTACCTGATTCTGAGCTTGATGTTTTCAGCAGACTTGTCCCAATTAGAGGTCCACTCGAGATGGAGGTGGTCATGAGATGACTGATGTGGAAGCAGTCCCTGGCGTTGGACCTGCAGCCGCGAAACGTCTTCGAGATGCCTTCATCACAACTGCTGAGATCCTCAGTGTTCAGAATCCAATCGAGCTCCAAGATCGCACGAAACTTGGCGAAGCCACAGTTCGAAAAATCATTCGAGCTGCTCGCGACACCACCGGGAAATTTGGATTCAGGTCTGGGATTGAGCTTGAGAAAGAACAAGCGCAGATTCCTCGACTATCCTTCGGCATTTCATCCATAGATGAGAAACTTATGGGTGGGTTAGAAGCTGGTTCTATCATTGAGTTTTATGGTGGGTTCTCAAGTGGGAAGACACAGTGGTGTCATCACCTTGCTGTTCGTTCCCAGCTCCCTCTGGAGCAGGGTGGCCTTGAAGGTAGAGTCCTGTGGCTTGATTCTGAAGCATCCTTCAAGACAAATATCATTCGGGCTAATGCAATACGGTGGGGACTTGATCCTGATGTAGTTCTTGGAAACATCAACGTCGCGCCTATGGCACTGAGCAGTCAGATTGAGGACACCTTTGAACAAATTCAACTTCTTCTTGCTGAAGGAGAGTTCAAGATGCTTGTGATAGACTCTCTCACCGGTCTATTTCGTGCAGAGTACCGAGGCATTAGTACTCTTGCTACCAGACAGCAGACGATCAATAGCCTGCTAAACACAATGCGACGCATGGGAATAGCTACTGATGCGATATTTGCATACACGAATCAAGTCACCACTCAGATCTCAAACTACGGAGGGAACGCCTATGCACCTGCAGGAGGTCATGTGGTCAGCCATGCGTCAGATTACAGGTTCTATGCAGGAAAAGGGACTGAGGGCAAACGGAAACTCGTCCTTAGAGACAATGCTGGGGTTCCCGAGTTCTCAGTTGAAGTCCATATAGGATATGGCGGCTTCTACAAAGAGAAGAGCGAGAAGACCAGCATGGAGAAACTCATCAAAGAAAAACTAGGTACTCAGCTTGGAGCTCCTGAAGATGAGGAGGAGCCCTCCAAGAAAAAGAAGAAGGCAAAAGGGGAGGAAGAGGAACAGACGGAGGAACCGGAGGAGTGAGTGCAGAGGGGAAAATCTACAGGGTATTTACATGTCCTAGGTGTCATTATACTGGATACAAACAAGTACTGACCCAAGATGATGAATCAACCTGCAACCTTTGTTCCATGACGATACAGCACTCACCAGAGATGAAGTACACACACTCTGTTGATGAAGCTCTAGATGCTATGCAGAGAATTGTGACCAAGTCTCGCCTTAAGTCGAAGCCTAAGTCAAGATATGGTCTAGGAGTGAAGCGGCGTGTTCTAAACATTGTTTCAGATCTCAGTGATCTCAATCAAGGAAAAGGCGTGACACTATGGAGAGTGCTTCAAGAGTGTGAAGAGGCTAGTATTGACATCGAACGTGCCAAGAGGTTTCTGAACCAACTTGAGGAAGAGGGACTGATAATTGATGTTGATGGTAGACTAACAGCTGTGGAGTGTGACGATTGGTGACGATTGTCCTTCCTCCAAACTATAGTTCACATGCATCGGTCATCAACATGACGAATCTCCTGATGCGTGACACTTCGCACAGATTGACCACTGTGCCCCTTGCATACCCCGAGCCTGATCCAGAGCTCTATGTGATAACAACTGTTGCATGGAAGGATTCGAGAAGACCAATCCTCTCACAACTTCCGCGACTGCTATCTTACCTTGAGGCATTACGGGGCACAAGAGGCGTTCCATCAGAGGTGTACCTCGACAGCGGAGAGGGCATGGTTGTTTACCTCCCATCAGAAACAAGGGTTTCTGAGATTCCTCATGGTGCAAAGGAGGCTGTGAATTTTCTTCAGGAGCTTGTTGAGCAGACTCTGGATTTCTACAGGACTACTGTGGAAGATGTTGAGAAAACCTTCTGGAAAATCGCTAGAAAGAGAGGCTTTAGTCCAGAGATTGTTGAATGGATGGCGAATAGGAATCAGGGGTTTAATTCTCCAGCCGCAGCGAATGGATTTCACATGCTTCTTCATTCCTATTTTTCAATCAGGTTCAGTATTCATAGAGCCGAGAACTGTTTACATGTGGAGGGATGATACTGACCACCACAGCTCAAAATCCGATGGCATGGTTCCCGTATCAACCAAGACCCCATCAGGAGCGTGTGGTACATTTTTCTGAGGAAGTGTTTTCGGAGGGGACGGTGGGCCTTCTTTCAGCAGATTGCGGAATCGGAAAAACCATCGCAACACTTTCTGGATATCTGTCCGCCCGATCCATTGATCCCACCTCTCGATTATTAGTGCTAACACGTACACACTCACAATCAAAGGTGTTTGAAGAAGAGCTTACCCTACTTCGAGTTCACACACAAGACCGCCTGCTCACTGCAACGAGCATGGTTTCACGAAAGCATGTTTGCCCCATGAAGTCACTAATGAAGAACCTGTCTTCACTAGGATTCATGCGTGGTTGTGCAGCCTTAGTACGGATGGGCGAATGCACACGTTACTGGAATTGTTACAAGAGAAATGAGGATCGGCGAACTGTACCCCGTCAAACTTTCCTTGAAAACATCGATAAGCTGCTCAACGACCAGGTGGTAAGTCGTAGTGTTGCTGAGGAATCTGGTGATGAGCTAGGACAGTGTCCCTATGAGGTCCTCCGGTGGTGCGCCAAGAAGAGTAAAATCCTCTTTGGTCCATATGACTACATCTTCAGAAGCCGGGTCCGAATGGCTCTACTCACCTCACTAGGAGTCGACCTTCACGAGATAGATGTCCTCGTAGACGAAGCACACAATCTGTCTTCTCATGTTTTGGAAGCTGAGGCTGCAGAACTTCGCGGTTCTGATATGATATGGCTCAGGGATCATAAGCGAGACATCGTGAAGGAGACTGGCGTTCAATGGTTGGAGGAAACTGTCGATTTTCTCTGGGAAACCACAATGGTCAATCTTGATACCCTTCGAGGTGAGCGGCGCCTTGACAAGTGGGATGCATACCCTCGCTTTGCTGCTCATGGTGACCTCGATAGACTCATTGATTATAGTACGCCCATTGAGGGAGTGGATGACTCAGTACCAATGGACACACCCGTAGACCGGCTTGTATCTTTCCTCTATGCAGGAAAGCGGGCTACAGAGAGTGACGACTGGCTTGTGACTATCGAGCTCTCTCCAGGATGGGAGGAGCATCTTGGGAAGGACCTATCTCGAGTTATTCTGAAGATTCGGCCACTAAATGCCGCAGGATTGGTGGCACAAGTTCTACGAGCTTCACGATCAGCTCTTCTCATGTCAGGAACACTTCGACCACTGTCACATTACAAGTGTATTCTTGGGCTAGGAAGTGCTAAGGGTGAGGAGTTGTCAAGCCCTTACCCACGAGGGACACGTCTAATTCTTGTGGACAAAGAAGTGTCTACGAGTTACAGGATTAGGAACCCTGACCTATGGCGTGAAATTGGTGCTCGCATAGAGATAGTCCTCAACGCTGTACCGGCCAACAAAAGCGCTATGATAGCCTTCCCGAGCTATGCCATTATGCAAGATGTTCTCAGCTTTGGTATCAACTCTGGTTTCAGAGAGCCACTGGTCGAGGACCGAACCATAAGGATTGATGATGTGAAGACAGCTCTTGCCACAAAACCCCATGCGATATTCTGTGTATACGGTGGGAAGGTAAGTGAAGGTGTAGATCTTGTTGATGCAGGGTCAAGCATGGTGGATATCATCATTGGCGTAGGACTCCCCTTCAGTCCACCAACAAGTCATCAGAAGGCTCTACAAGACTTCTATGACCGACGCTATGGATCTGGCTCTGGTTATTATTATGCAGCAGTGGTCCCATCGATTCGCAAAGTAGCTCAGATGGCTGGAAGGCTCAGGAGGTCACCAGATGATAGAGGCATCATCGTGTTACTGGACAAACGGTTTCTGAAACATATCGATGTGTTTGGGGAAGATACAGCTGCAGACCTATGGCCATACAGAAGTGTGGGAGAGCTAAAAGAAGCGATCGAGATGTTCGTAAAAGGTGGTGTGACGAATGAAGAGTTACCGTGACATCGAATGGGTCAAATGGCCACTGTCTTCTGCAGTATTGGTAGCATGGATCTCTCGTATTTTGCTTGCACCAGTCCAGAGCATCATCATTGAGTCTTTGCTTGGAATTATCCTGACAGCTCTAGTTGTTCTAGTCTATCTCTTCTGGCGCAGACATGTGAAGGTGCTTTGGGATGAGGCCAGAGGAATAATGGTAATTCTGAGAACATGGACTGTGGAGGCACAAGCAGGATGTCTTCTCTCAAGCGTTCCACTTGGCATCGATGTTTCCTACTCTGCGAAGAGTGTCCTCAAAGCAATGAATGAGCAATTTACCAAGGAGAATCAATGTGAGCTTCGATTCTTCGTCTGTCGTCCTTTGGGGAATAGTTCTACGCTTGCTGGAATGCAAGTGGTCAGGAGGTCTCTTAGGCTGATGAATGGAGCAGGTGTTGCCAAGAAACTCTCTGAAAAGGTGTACGAAGATGTAACCACGTTGGAGAGTGCAATGCGGTCCTCCTATCCACACACTCCCATTGACCGTGCAGGACTCTATGAGATGCGACTAGTTAACACTGGAGGTGTTGTCAGTGGGTGAAGATGTATCGTTGGACATCCCAATAGGTGTGACTGTGCATGCAATCATGGATTTCTTAGAGCGAGGTCATGGCTACACCTGGAAGACCGTTTCAAAAAAGCCAGTCCTCATGGTTCTTGGTCACCCGTCGAAAAGTGACCACCCCGAAGTTGTCATAGTGAAAGAATCCCTCGTAATCAGTTCCCCTCATAGTCACACGATATCAAGAATGGAAGCAATGCTCGATGTACTAGCACGGCGGGCAATGAATGGATTGGGAGGGATGACTTGATGCCAAGAAAACGAGGGAACATTATGGGCTCAAAGCCTGCATTAGATCCTATGGAACAGATAGAGAAATCGCAGATGACCATCACTTCTGACACCGAGATTAGATGGGATGACCGGTCCGTGAAGCCATCTTGGGACCATATTTTTGGCGTTTCTCTCATCATGATGGTCTGTGTGTTCTGGTTCCCATTGGTATCTATCATGGTCATAGGCATCATCCTTGTCACTCTGCTTATTCTTCCGTACCTTCAGAGGTATTTTGAGCTTCGAACATTGGATGAAGCTGATTGGTACGAGGTTCTTGAAACAAACGTGGGTTTTGAAGAGAAGAAAAAATCCCTCCTTTGCACCAGTGCTGGTAATGAGAGCTATGTCACTGCGTTGAACATGAAGAAAGCACGCTCAGAGTTACAGGGTGACCTTGGCTTATTACTAAGAGGTCTTGACACTTCACATGGTTTCTTGCTTTTAGCTGACCTATTTCCAACGGATGCAAAGCATATTG
>JBHLQJ010000049.1:0-14109 GCA_048884945.1 Candidatus Thorarchaeota archaeon
ATTCTAGGTGCCATAGGATCGACAATGTGAATCACATATCTATCCTTGAAGTTGAAAGCTGGAACAAAGATATCTCTCCACTTGTCTCCTTTCCTAATCTCAGCGTAAACTCTATTCTTATCATTAGCGTCTGTGATTGTGAAGTTCCACTTCATGACTCCGCCTTGAGCTTTGTATATCATCCTATCCTCTGAATCATACATATCAACAGATCCTCTTATTGCAATCATAGGTCTCTTTCCTCGACCAATCAGTTCACCTGTGGGAGCTTTGACATCATAGATTGGACGAGCGCTCACCAGTTTCTTATTGATTATACAAACAATAGAATCATCAGGATTCCTCAACTCAATTTCAGCACGCATCGATATGAGTTTCCTCTTCATCGATCCTATCTTCTCACCTTGGGGGTTGTAAATATCACCACCACCAAATTTCCACGCTTTCTCGTGTAGCACATAAAATTCAATTGATGGGTCAAAAAGGCTCATATTTCATCACCTTGAATAGCTATCTGTATAGAATAAACCCAATTAAGACAAACTGGGTTGCATACCAATTATTGAAATCTATGTTACTTAAAGAAAGAAAGAGCAATTCTACCAAGAGGAAAATGAGCCCGATTTCTTCTGAAATCCAAAGTTGGCCATCAGCCATTATCTAATAAGTGTTAGATTTCATCCAAGAATGAAATATCTTTATGAGTGCCCATGTTTAAGTAACTGATAAGGACCATTTCCTTAAGGAATAAGACACACGTCTTACAAACCCTAATCCTTACGAGAAAAGTAAAATAGCGTACAAAATTGCCTAGCAAGGCATAGGACGAAGTACCAGTAGGTGAACCAATTGCAAATATCCTATACAGAATTCACGACATTCATAGTAAATTTATTCAGACCAATCTCGGACTTTTTCCAATCTCTCAATATCCCATTTGGCCCAATAGCCTGGATGTTTATCATAGCTGTAACTCCATTATTTCTAATAATAGTCCTACTGGTTGTTCGTGGACGTCGCGTTTCTAGAAGTGTCAATGTAGACGAAGGAATTAGGAAAATCCTCGCATCAACTGGTGATGTTTCAAGTGGAATATCAGGTGCAAAGAAACTCAAATTCTTAAAGACACCATCACAGGCGCTAATCTTTCTTAAAATTGAAGAAAACGCTGTCGAGCAAGCTCTGTCTGCAATTGATTACTTCAACAAACAAGGTGACATTGATGAAACCATAAAGGATAAGCTTGTCACTGTATACCAAGATCGTCTGGCATCTGTACGGGATGCTTTAGCTAAAGATGAACAACTCAAGGAAATCGTAGACACCTCTTCTGCAGTTGACAGGGCACGCTCAGACTATCTAGCAAAACTTGCAGCAATGTCTGGAACTTCGGTTGAACCTGATATGGAAGAAACTGGACCATCCAGCGTTGGAATGCCTGACATGGTAAGTACTGCCCCTCCAAGCGGCGGTCCCCCCGGAGGCGGTCCTCCAGGAGGTGGTCCTCCAAGCGGCGGTCCTCCCGGAGGTGGTGCTCCAACCCAAGCAGCTCCAATTACAACTCCTCCAAGTAGTGGTCCCCCTAGTAGCGGCCCACCAGGTGGTGCAGCTCCTACTACTACTCCAAGTGGTGGTCCTCCAGGTGCAGCAACAATTGAAGATGCTCCAAAACCCATGGGCGGAAAGAGTTCTCTACAGTCTGAAATGCTGGCTGAAATGGAGCGATTGAAAGCACTTATGGGTGGAGACTGAGTTTCACAAGCTTAACAAATGCAAGTATTTTGCATTTGAAAGTGAAAAAAACGGCGATATTCATCATTCCATCATTAATAGGTAGCGTAAGGATAACACTTTATGATGCGGCAGTCACGATGGCAATTAGTAGATGGTCAAGTCTATCGATTAGTAGATATACTTCACAGTAAGAAGAATGCTGAAACTCTAGCAAAATCACTCGAAGATAACTGCGCTGTTGTCATCATATCGACTGAAGATAACAGATGGGCCGTGTACTGGAAACCGAAAACTGGAACACTATGTCCATATGGTGTCGTTTAATTTTCCCTCTCGGAAGGCTTTTGTGAAGCTTAGTATACAAGTCAATTAATCACCAGTGGAGACCTTATCATGTCGAAAGCGAAGCTGAATGCAGCAAGAAGTGCTCTAGAAAAGATACCTAAAAAAGGTCCAATTGGTCTCGGTAGTGGATCCACAGTTGCTATTTTTGCAGAAGAGCTTGGAGTACGGATTTTGAATGGTGAGAATGACATCTGTGTTGTACCGAGCTCCTACCAAGCTTATCAATTGGCTGTGCAACATCAAATCCCTCTCACGAATCTTGACACCAATCCAGAATTGGTGATGACATTCGATGGCGCTGATGAGGTTGATAGAAATCTCAACTTAACGAAAGGTGGAGGTGGCGCACTGTTTCAGGAGAAAGTGGTCGCTTCAGCTTCAGAGAAGCTAATAATAATTGTAGATGAATCCAAACTTGTGGATCAACTTGCCTCGAAATTTTTGATACCTATAGAGGTTTTTCCATTCTCTCTTGGTGTGGTCAAAAAGAAAATCAAAAACATGGGAATTGAGCCCATTGTACGACAAGCTGAGAAAAAGATGGGCCCTGTTGTGACCGACAATGGAAACTTCATCATAGATCTCAAATTTCCAAAACCAATTGATAATCCTGCTAAAGTCGCTATAGATTTGAAGATGATACCGGGTGTCATAGAAACCGGTCTATTTGTTGGAATGACTGACGAAGTACATGTGGGCAAAGAGGACGGGGTCTACATTCTAAAGAAATGATTTTATTGATACATAGACCAGAATCTACGAAATTTTTCCGTGTATGATAATACATCCGTTGAGTCAACATACTGATTAATTCCCCCCAGATATTTTGGTAATTGTTTCACTTCATCATCTCTAATCTCTTCATATATTGCATCTGCAAAATTATCAGCATGAATTATCATGAATGGACGATTATGGAACTGTGACACTTTTGTAGACAATGAATTGGTAATTCTAAGGTTGTTATGCTTCTTGGCCATATACTCGTAAGCTTTTGTCAAATGATTCTGTCTGTCATCCCAAGTATCAGCATCCATAATCTCGATAAATAACGGTGTGAGGGTCTTTGCACTTTCAAGCTTGGAAAAAGCCGTACCAAACCACTTGATGTAAGGCGCATATTTTCGTTCCATAAGAAAACAAAGCATCATAATATCATATATCAATCGTGCTGCAATGATACGAGAACCAAGCTCGTCACTAACCTGACCAGCTCGACCCATGAATGCTTCCTCTTGAGCTATTCTTCTCCATTGATTTGACAATAGATAGAACCACAAGTCATTAGGGTAATATTCCAATATGTTCACAATAGGCTTCAACTTCTCCAAATCGTCATGGAAAATCCGCCCATTTGCAATGCTCAGCAGTATCTGCTGCGGAAGCACCAACCAATCTATAATGCGTAAACCCTCCGTTGGATTGAACCCCAAATACTCGATAAAGAAACCATTGACCGTGTTAATCATGACTCCATGTTTCACAGGTCCGTCTTCGATACGTTCCATCCGAGTGGTACCATCGTCATGATAACCAAAGTTGGTGGGAAAACCGCGTATCTCATATGGAAGATTTCGACTAAGGACATCGTGAAGATCATCTTTCAGAGTGCTATAGTCAGCATTGTCTAAAAAAATCTGCAACTTAGGCCCCCAATCATGGTCCATTGACTGTGGTGTATCATAGCCCAACACATCAGAACCACTTCCTATACGAGCAGCGGAATAGACAAGCCCTGGAAAGTGTTCGTCTATAACGGGTTTCACAGCTTCCTCATAGAATGCCTTACTCAAATCTAACCCAGGTAAGAAATCATAGAGCGGGTGATTCTCATCACTCATCCAATTATCTCCATATTTGGTAATGGCTTTACAAGATTTGGATATTACGGCTTCAAAATGAAAGTGGCGGGCCCGCCCGGATTTGAACCGGGGATTACTAACTTAGGAGGCTAGTGCCCTATTGACCTCCAACGAGTTATTTCTCGTAGGTCCAGGCTAGGCCACGGGCCCTTGAATTTGAGCTTGAAAGATGTCTGTTGTTAAAGTTTTTGTAGTGCTAGGCTACTACTCAGCTATCTTTGCAGTGATAGTAGCTCCTTCTTCCATTGCATCAACGAGAATACTGCCTTGTCTTGTTTTAATTCGTATGGAACTTTCCCCATTTCTTCCCACAACAGTAGTGAATAGATACAGATCGTCTGCGAATATCTCAATTCTCTGTTTGGCGTACTTTCTGCCAGTATATATTGTCACCTTCTTCTTACTATAACTCACAGACGCTGGAACTGTTTCACCTGGAATTCTTCTCCCTTCAGGAATTCTTTCACCTTTTACTGTAGGCATAAACGTGCCTCTGACTGGAACTACCACTTTCTCTCCCCCAAACGAGAACATTTCAAACTCTAAAATTCCTCGTTCAAAATCTCTTACTTCAACTACTGGTCTTGCCAAATCTCTCTGTGTTCCTCCCATCCCGGTAGGTAATTTCACTTTCAATGAGAGAGAAGACACCTTAGATACGTGTCCATCCTCAATGTGAACAACAGTATCTACCGTACTTGGAACCTGCCCTAACTCTACTCTTCCACCAAGAATTAGCCTTTGTAGCGCATCAATAGCTGAACCCGCATGTACAACTCCCACCATTCCTACTCCTGCCGAACGAAGATCGGAATAGGCTTGAAAATCAGAATTCTTACGGAGTTCATCATATATTACAAAATCCGGTCTCACAAGAAGTAGTACGTCTGCAGCCTTTTCCATGCTACCATCAAGAGGAGCATATTGGACTATAGCTTCTTCCACTTGAAGGTCTCTTGGCTGTTCTAGCGTTTTTACAACATTGCCCTTACTACTATAAAACTCAGCCAAAGCCGCTGCAAAGGTACTCTTACCTGAGCCAGGTGATCCTGAAACAAGTATTCCTTCAGCACGTGCCTCTAGTCTATTCATTAGTTTCGGACTTAATTGATAATCTTCAAGGGCCAATTTTACGATTGGCCGGATTGCTGAGATTTCCATCTTATCAGCAAATGGTCGCCTAGCAATAGCAATCCTAAGATTTCTTAATTGGACTACAGATGCTCCATCTTCTTCTATCTCAATAAATGAATTATTGTCATTCTCTGCAGTTTCAAGAATTGCTTCAGCAAGAACATCTAATTCCTCATAAGTAAGAATCCTATCAGAAAGCTCTACCAACTCCCAATTACCAGGTTCACCTCTCTTTGCACGAGGTGGGTTGTTCTCTATAAGATGTACACTCATTGTATGTTCATCAAAAAAGGCCTTGAGTGTCAGAATCTCTTCACTGTCTTCATTGTTCTCCACTATCATCACTTCCACGGTTTCGAAGAGTAGCCTGAGCAACTCTATAGAAGTTAACCTCACCATTTTGATCTACAAGGGCAAAAACAAGCTTCTTACGAGAGCTTGCAGCTGTCTGTGTAACCATATCCAAGTCACTTAGAGATATGGGTACGCCTTCTTTTAGAACATATACCAATTGACTAGCACTTGCTGCTCCTGGTCTATCCCCTCTAGAATATACACGAAATCCAATTCCATTACCAAATCCCTGGCGTACAGCATAACCTCTACTTCTCAGGTCTCTAAACACGAGATATCTAGTCCAAAGGCCAGGATCTTCATCAAGTAAGTCACTCACAATAGTATCAGCTCCTACTATTTCTCCATCAGGTTTTCTCACAATCAAGCGTTTTCTTTCAATAAGGTGTAAAAGTTCAACAGGCTCTAGTTCAATTCGATTACCCTCAATCCGGTTTCCATAGAATCCTTGTTGCGAGATTCGATCAGCATCCTTACTACCCACATACCCTCTCTTGTTTTCAAAGATAGCTTCTGCTGGTTCTTCAATGACTTCTTCGTCCTCTTCAAGTTCTTCAAAATCCTCTGAAGAATCTTGTTCGAAAAATTCGTCGTCATTATTCGTCAATTGAATCTCGCCTAGTTTGTCTACCCACATTGATAATGTGAAAAACCCTTCGGCACGCCACAAGAACTATAGCCCTTTTAGAATGAACTCACTGTGTGTCAATCAGCAACTTTGAGGATGAGCTAAGGAACTTCATCGCTGGTGGTAATAAGATAGCGATTCTCGGTATTGGAAATGACCTAAGATCCGATGATGGGCTTGGACCTTATATTATAGAAAAGCTTAGCATCGAAGATCCCAGAGTGATGGTTGAAAATGTCGGATCCGTCCCCGAGGGATTTGCCCGACCACTGGCTGAGTTCGGTGCTGATAGAATAATCATGGTTGATGCAGCAGACATGAATAAGCCTGCTGGTCATATAGAGCTCGTTACCAAGGATCGTATAGGCGGAATCAATATCAGTACGCATAGTATGCCACTATCATTTCTGATGATGTATCTAGAACAAGAAACAGGTGGTACAACAATACTGCTTGCTATTCAACCGAAAAGTATACAGTTTGGTGAAGGGTTAACACCAGAGATTCAAGAAGTGGCTGACCAAACAATCAGCACATTAGAAAGTGTATTGAAAAGACACTTGAGAGGCTTGACAGATGTTTCGAACGATTGAATGGCTAGATGATACATCAGAAGTACGACTTGTAGACCAGACAAAACTTCCATTGACCTTGGAACACATCATTACCAACAGTCACGAACGTATTGCTGAATCAATTGAGATTATGGAAATCCGTGGTGCTCCAGCAATTGGAGCAGCGGCAGGGATGGGTATGGCATTAGCTGCGATTGAGAGCAAAGCCCGAACCACGGGCGACCTTTTGGAGTACCTTGAGACGGCTGCAGTCACACTCAATACACGACCAACTGCAGTCAATCTGACCTGGGCAACGAATCGGATGCTTGAGGTCGCTAAAGCCACAGAGGGAAGTGTTGACGATATTATACAGAAACTGATTGAAGAGGCAAAGGAGATTGC
The DNA here is from genome assembly GCA_048884945.1 of Candidatus Thorarchaeota archaeon. Lineage (GTDB taxonomy): Archaea > Asgardarchaeota > Thorarchaeia > Thorarchaeales > Thorarchaeaceae > SMTZ1-45. Next base: position 7,017 of record JBHLQJ010000049.1, read on the forward strand.
TGAGGAAGACGTTCGAATGAGCAGGAATATGGGTGAAGAAGCTCTTGCTCTCATAAAACCTGGTTACACAATCCAGACCATATGTAACGCAGGATCTCTAGCCACAGTCCATCTTGGCACTGTTGGTGCGGTTGTCAGAACAGCCCACGAGAGATACGATGGAAATATCAAAGTATATGCTGTAGAAACCAGACCTAGGCAACAAGGCGCACGACTCACAGTCTTTGAGTTCATGGAAGATGGTATTGATACCACGCTGATAACTGATGGAATGATCGGTACAGTATTTCGCGAAGGAAGAGTCGATTGTTGTGTTGTGGGTGCTGACAGGATTCTACGAACAGGCCATGTAATCAATAAAATAGGAACTTACACTATGGCAATCACAGCTAAATATCACAGTATTCCATTCTATTCAGTAGCCCCAGTATCAACAATAGATATGGTGACCAATCCCGAGGATGTGATTATTGAGGAACGTGACCCTGATGAGATTCGTATCATTAATGGTGAATATGTCACAGTTCCAGATGCAAAAGTCTACAATCCTGCATTTGATATGACTCCACCTGAGTTAGTCGATGCTATTATCACCGACAGAGGTGTAGTCAGGAATCCAACAGAAGAAAAGATGAGGATACTCTTCGAACAGGACTAGTATAGATGATTACGATGGTAAATTATGTCTATATAGCGACGAGTCTTGACGGCTTTATTGCCACAAGTGACGGAGGTCTGAATTGGCTCGAAGAAATTCCCAACCCAGAAAAAACCGATTTTGGATACGCTGAGTTCATGAGTGGTATAGATGCAATAGTGATGGGGCGAAAAACCTTCGAAAAAATCCTGACTTTTGATGACTGGCCTTATGACAAACCTGTATACGTATTGAGTAAAAATAAGGTCAACATACCAAAGGAGTTGGATGATAGGGTCGAAACTGTCACTGGGAACCCAAAGAAGGTAGTGAATCAACTGAACAAGTTGGGATATCAGAACCTGTATATCGATGGTGGCATAACAATCCAGAGTTTTCTTGAGGAGGATCTAATTGACAAGATGATTATAACAAGAGTCCCGGTTCTCCTTGGCGAGGGCATCCCTCTTTTTGGCAAACTCACCCAGAGATTATATTTCAAACATGAGAAGACAGAATTTCTTAATGAAACTCTCTCAAAAAGCTATTACACGAGAATCAGGAAGTGAGTAAAACAATTAGATTCGCTGGTTCTCTCCAAGAGAAAGTATCGGAATGAAAGCTGGCATTATGGAAGGCCTTAAGAGTAAAAACATCGTCAGACCGCCGGGCACGTAGTCTAGTATGGATAGGGCGCTTGCCTTCGGCGGGTGCTTCTGATGAATAACCTGAAGACAGCAAGATGTCGCAGGTTCAAATCCTGCCGTGCCCGCCACTCATTATATCAAATCAAATCGAAAAACTACTTTCGACCAAGTTTCTTATTCCAAACGTCTAAAAAGTGCTCTAAAGATCTATCATAGGTTTTTTCAGCTTCTGGAGGGAATAGACATCCTGGAAGTTCACGATGTTTCCAATGGTAATCAAGACAATCACAACAGTATCCTTTCCTTGAACATCCAGGGTAAGAACAACTACACCGCTCCTTGTTTCTCTCAGTGGGACAAGTTCTACCGGTCATTAAAGCTCGCTACTATCTTCTCCTGACAAGTTAAAACCTGATTGGTTTGGGTGGTAAGCGAATAACAATGAGCTCTCGATAATGAAATATGGCGGGTCTATTGAAAATTATAAATTACTCAGCAATGTTTCAATTGATGCTATCGCTGCTTCTGGACTTACTTCTCTATCTCCATCCATCACCATAGGATAATGTTTTGAATAAAGTTCAAGACATTTACCAAGAACCATCACATATGTATCTGCAGGGCTTGGCATTTCTCCATTGTTCTTTAAACCAGCTATAGATTTTGTGGCTGCATGTTTAATTGATTCCTTGATAGACTTCCACGATTTTCTGATGGTCTTTTTTCTTCTTTTTCTACAAACAAAAATCATATCGTATACTATATTCTCCAAATCATAAAGGTGAGTTGATGCTTTCATTTCGCTTCGTACTGGATAGGTGATTGTCACATAGAATCCGGAGTCAAGAATAGTCCTGAGTATTGCACCCCATGCTTCCTGTTTCTTATGATGAAAAGTAAAAACAAGAATGCCATCTTTGGATAGTACTCTATTTGCTTCAGTAAATACTCTAGTCAAACTTTGAATGAATTCGTTTTTCCCTTTTCCTTGATACCGATTCTCAATAATTTCACCCTCTGTTGGTACAAGTGAATCTCTGAACATCTGATATCGATCTTTCAATGCAATTCTTAACCAGACATAGAAAAAGTTGGACAATTCCGAGTACATGACATTTCCATAATATGGTGGATCTGTTACAACAACATCCACAACTTCATTTGGAATCTCAAGATGTTCAGATGATGCACATCTCAGCATGACATCTGCATTATTGATTAAACTATTGTAATTATTAACCAATCTTGGTGTTTTTTTCCTCTGAAATTCAATTCTTTTCATAGAATTTTCATCAATAATTCGTTCAAAGGGGGCTCTACAGTATTCCTTTCCTTCTACTACAAGATTAACAAACGCAGTGAAAGCACCTCGTCCCTTTGTAGTATTATAACAATTTGCCTCCACAGGTGATGTTGAAGGAGAGAATGAATGAGTTCGAAAGAGATCTGTGATAAATCCTCGAGTTGCATTGTATTTTGCAAACATATTGTTGTATTTCAGACTATTAGAGAATGCTAGAATAAAGAACTCTTTGAAATTCCAATCTTCAATATCCAATATCCAACGATATATCTTTCCTAAATTCAACAGTTGTCTTGGATTGAACATGTCGCTGAATTTTCTGTACCCATGATTCAGTGCTCGCTTTGTTTCCACACCAATCGGAATCGGTGTGTTTGGAATCGGTAATTTTCCGGCTTTCTTTTGAAATTCATCTTGTGCGTTTTTCAAAATTTCCTTGTCTTTCTCATCCGGTTTCTTGTATCCTCTTCCATTAGCAAGGTTCCTGTTTTTTGATATATCGCAATGTCTACAATAGAATTCAATTGCATACATCCGTTCCTCAAATTTACCGAAATCTTGCGAAAAATTTACGATTTTATCACTCTGACCACATTTAGGATCTGAGCAAATGTAGGAGCGTCCTTTTGAGAATGAAAGACTCATTGGTATGAATTTCTTATCACATTTTGTGCATTTGGTCATTTTTTTGGCATTTTTTGACACAAAAATATTCCAACATTGCGGACAGATGACGAAATCACCATTTCCGGTAGGACTCCTAGCAAGGAAGAAATTTCGCATTAGAGGAACTTCTTTTGCGCATTTGGTGCACTGACCCACTTTGTAATAGAAATAGTAGATTGCTTCAGCTACTCTCTCGCACTCAGGACATTTTGTCTGATAGTATTGCCTGAGTTCAGGTCCCAATTCATCATCCAGCTTTTGAAGAGCTTCAACAAACAGATTAGGGTCAATATCATCAACTTGTTTCTTTACCAAAAACCATGATACAGGATTGATATCTCCTGCAATTACTTTACATCCGAGCTTGAGTGCTTCGATTACTGTTGTCCCTCCCCCCATCATAGGATCGAGTACAACTTTTCCATTCAAGCTGACATCTCTACCAAAAAACTCCCATAGATTCTCTGGTTTTCTGTTCCATCCTTCAAGATTTTCATCTGCAAGAGAATAAAGAAGGATTGTTCTGAATACTGAGCCAAGTCGTCGTGCCCACCATTTATGCATGACGTAGACCGGTCTGTAATGCCTTCTACCAAAGCCGGTTGACTCTTTCTCAGCTATTGCATTTACTCTGGCTATTGGAAATGTATACTCTATCGGACGCTTCAGTAGAGTTGAACCTCCACCTGTACAACAGGCATTACAGCCCTTTCAACATTACTGAGTAAGTTTCTTTTCCATAAAGAAACCTGGAACCGAATATCCTAATGATTCGAATGCCTTTATACGCGTATCATTCTGTGAATGAAAAAGAACGCTATCTCTTTCTGCGGAATAAATGTGGACGCTGAGTAATCCTTTTATTGCTATCAGCGATGCAATCGAACCGCACGGGACGTAGCTCAATAGAGTATTGTTTCGACGATCTCTGAGAAATCTGGCAGAGCCACGGACTGTAGATCCGTTTGTTGCCGGTTCAAATCCGGCCGTCCCGACCATTTCTTTTCTTATGATCCTAGGACTACCAAATCACAAATCCAAGCAATGCTAAACTGGAAGAAAACCCTATTACGAATTATTATTGATTGAGATTCTAAGAACACGAACAAGTTCTTTGTAACGATTACGAATTGTGACTTCTGTTACTCGTGAAACATTGGCTATCTCTCTCTGAGTACGTCTATCTTCTTCTAGAATTCCAGCTATGTAGAGTGCAGCCCCTGCAATTCCGCCAGGGTCTTTTCCTATTGTTACAAATCTCTCCTCAGCGTTTTTGATTATCTCAGTAGCTTTCTTCACTGTTCTCCCCTCAAGAAGAAGATCTGATGACAATCTTGGAATCAGGTCCTTCGCAGAAGCCAGTGGTACATCAATGTTAATTCGAGAAACAATTAGACGAACTGCATAACCGACCTGTTTTCTACTAGCATTAGTTTCAGCCACAACTTCATCGAGCCGTCTTGGAATCCTGTGAATCCGACAAGCAAGGTAAACTGATGAAGCAACTACAGATTCAATACTTCTTCCTCTTACAAGCTTCTTTGATAGAACCTTTCTGTACATCAGTGCCGCAGTTTCTCTGACATCATGTGGAATTCCAAGTTGTGATGAGATTCTCTCCATCTCACTCATTGCAATACTAAGGTTTCTGTGTTGGGAGCTATGAAGCCTACTTCTGATATGCCATTTTCGCATTCTATAGATAGCTGCACGTGTGGTGCTTGTAAGTGCCCTACCATTTGCGTCCTTATTTTGCCAATCAATTATTGTCGAAAGGCCTCTGTCAGCTATAGTGAGAGTCATTGGTGCTCCAACTCTGGCTCTTGCATTCCTTTCTTCTGCAGTGAATGCTCTCCATTCTGGTCCTCTATCGGCTGTATGTTCAGATAATACTAGTCCACATGAAGTGCAGATGTTTTCTCCACGGACATAATCCTCTGTGAACAAAGTTCCTCCACAGTTCACACACGCGTTTCCTTTGTTTGCATCTCTCTTTCTGATTCTAACCATATCCGTCATAGCTCTCTCACCTAGGCAACCTTTTTCCACTTTTATCCAATCACACTTCCATCGTTTAGTTATTCTTCTATCATTCTCATCAGCATTGAATTGGGCTATGTGATAAAGCAGGATATTCGGTCTATTACAGAATAACCCCGTCTTGTGTGGCATTATTCAATGTAGAAACATTTCAATTAATCACTACAAGAAATAACTAAAGACACACTTCACTTAATCTCTCAATCATTCCCTCATACAAATCTCTCCTTATAAAAGAGTGCACATATACTATTTTTGAAGGAAATCAGTTTCCGATTCAAATCCGGCCGTCCCGACCATCTCTGCTTTTTCTTAGAAAATATAACACAAAAGCCATCGCTTTAGGTGTATTATAATATAAGCCAAAAAATGGTTGTTTGATTATACTTTGCATTTACAATGATGCAAAAATCCTGCTTCAATCATCATGCCTATTTATACATCTAATTCTTGCTGACAGATGGTCAGGATATAATCAATCAGTGAGTACAATCTCGACCTATTGAATGGGAAAGTTGTTACAGAGATAGAAAGAGAATACTGACAGACTCGATTCGAACTCATTAGTCTGAATCGGAAAAACAAAATTCTCAATCTATTAGAGAAATAAGAGAGGAGCAAACTACAATTGTGGAAAGAAAATCTCTCGAAACGAAAATTCATTGGCATTCCTATTGTGCTAATTTACCTTAATTTGATTTTGATTCTTTGGCCACAGCTGTATGAAAAAGCCACGGTCCTGAATCTTTTCACGATTCTATTGTTCAGCATTTTTATTTCTGGAGACATATTATTCCGGCCCCTGTGGGTTGGAAAGGAAAAAGATCAATTTCAAAAAAGTACCCTGATTATTTTTCTATTGTTTCTTTTAATCCCGTTACTTCTTTATTGCCCTTACCTCGAATACCAAGTTTTTCTTCAGCAATTCATTTCGTCATCAGCCGCTTTAGTAATGGGAATCATCGGCACGTTCGTGTTGATATGTGGAGGGATTTTGATGATTTGGAGTAGGATTCTTCTTGGACCGTATGGCACACCCAGAATTGTGATTAAAGATCATCATCAATTAATTACCCACGGAGCTTATCGATATATTCGTCATCCGCTCTACATGGGTTATATTCTATTGTTCTTGGGCTATGCTTTTGGTTTTGGCAGTCTTCTCTGTTCCGTTATAATTACTGTCTTCATGTTTCCATTAACTAAATCCAGAATAGATTTGGAAGAAACACTCTTGTTAGCCACCCTAGGAGAAAAATATGCTGAATATATGAAACGCACAAAACGGCTAATCCCTACGATTTACTAATTCAACTCTACTCGTTGAAATTGGTCTTCCTAATGTAATCCAAGAACATCTCAACTTCTTTCTGTCCTCGAAGAATTATCACATTTTTTGTCGATTTCAGCGTTCCTAAAAATCTTAGAATGACAGGTTTTCGAGTTCGCGGATAGTCCCAAATCCATCTGATGAAATCCCAATCAATTTTCTCGGGACAATCTTCAGTAAGGTCTGGTCTTGTTCTGCCTCGAAATCTTAGAAATCTCGAGATTACACGGAGATATGAGAGCCTTCGAGGAATATCAATGAAAATGATGGTATCTGCTGCAGCAGAACGAAGCTTGAGAGTGGATGTGTAGTTGTCATCCATGACCCACGAGTCTGAACTGATTAACTCTCTAACTATAACTCGCCACTCTTCTTCTGTTGTGTTAATCCAATTCGGTTTCCAATAATACTGATCCAAGTGAACGATAGGGACACGAAGAATTCTACCGAGTCTTTCACCCAATGTCGAT
>JBHLQJ010000050.1:0-14059 GCA_048884945.1 Candidatus Thorarchaeota archaeon
GCATTCGACAATACCTGTCAAATCATGTGCACCACCTTGCCATACAGTGTAGCTTGAATGTCGACTCCCTACGTGACAGAGACCACAGAGTTCAGTGGCATTTACTGCACGTATCTGAGCTGGGTTCACAATGTCTGCTGAATGCACAGAGTGACACGCAGGACAAGTTATGGGATTGTAGTCAGGATCGGAAGGATCTAGCTCTGCATCTTGGTCGAGGAATCCCTCGGCGGACATGCAGTGCATACAATCAGATCCAGCATGGCTGCTACCTCTAAGATCTGTTAGTGAGTTGGCATGAGCCGAATTAATCCAATTATCAACGAAGTCACCAGAATGTCCAACATGGCATGTTTGACATACTGTGCCATTCACCGAGTAGTATGGAGAAGTTTCGTCATGACACGTGTAACAATTGGTACCAAACCCTTCATGTGTAGGTGTTCCAGTTGAGTTATCCCAATTGATCGCATGACATGGAGCACAAGTAGCGTTCCATTCCGTGTAGGTCCTTTCTCGGCGACCGTTGATAGTGACGTTACCTGATGTTTCATTCAAGTATATGAGATAACCTGAATGAACCGTCTGATTCCAGTAGTTAAACTGTTGAGAATGGCAGGTACCATCAAGGCAGCCACTTCCCTCAGTCGGATTAGCCAGTTCATGCGCCTCACGAACTCTATCACTGATTATTGTGATAGGTATTCCAGATCCCGTTGGTCCTAGGTGAATGGCGAAACCAATCAAGCAAAGGAACAGGTAGTACCCTGCTACTAATCGCTTATTGACCCTAGAGGTCTCTTCAGTGTAGTACACCATTAGTTTTTCACCATCGTCCGTAGATTAGGGTTTGTAATTCTCATAAGCATCCCAATAAAAATTTGTCCCCTCTCACCGTAACAATTGTGAGCTTATTCTTACAAATCGAAATGTTTTGGTTACGGATGATTAGTAAATATGATGATGAAAATTACCTATAGAGAAATCGGGAAATGTTATAGTTACATATATAGATACAATAGGTAAGAATTGATAATAATTGTAACCGTTCGGGTTTAAAACAGATTTCTGATTATTACATTCCGTAAGATTTTAAGCAGGGACGTTTACTGGCGGACACAAGTATCCTGGAGATATATCCAGAAGAATTCCGATGATATAGAGTCGGTGATTGTCATATGAGGCACAGGTTCAAAGTCGCACTAGTTGTTTTTGCTTCAGTAATCCTCATCATGGTAGCAGCTGGAAATGTTCTCGCGAATAGAAGCTCCGAGAGCTCTTGTTCAAGTTTAGAAACATGCCACAACGATCCAACAGGTCTTTCTATAAGTACGATATCATCAGTTGATGTAGCCCCATCGGAAACCTTTCAGGTTGAGGTCACTGCTGCTGGCCTCTCACAAGATGTATTTGTACTAAGAATTCCTGGTCAAGTGGATAATAATGATGAATTCACAATAGAAGTGCCATTGAACCCAGACGATCCAGGTTTAGTATCTGACAATGACCCATTGGATCTTGATGCGGCCGATAACGTTATTCATACCTTCTATAACATCACAGCTCCTGCATTTGCTGGAACATATACATTGACTATTTTTGCAGCCCAACATAGGCCTTATTCGATTAGCTCATCAATAACCGTCAATGTAGTCCAAGCAGGCCCAGGTCCATCGATTGGTGCTCCTTCAACAACCCCAGAAGTCCCGCGAGCAAACGAAGAGTTCACTGTCACAGTTTCTGTCACTTCCACTGAAGCAATAACCTATGTTAGACTTCAGTATAGCACCAATAGTGGTGCAACTTGGACAAATGTCAGTATGACTGAAACAACTGAAGCAGGCGTGTATTCTGGAACAATCCCAGGGTTGGCGAATAATCAAGAGGTTCTCTGGCGGATTGTGGCAATGGACGCCTCAGGGACCGAGAGCATTAGTCCCACTTTATCATATATCGTCGGGCAAATTCCTGTCGAACCTATAGAATTACCGCAATTTCATTATGGCTGGTTACTTGGAGCACCAGCACTTGTTCTAGCATATCTAGGAACAGCTCTTGAATATTATGATGAAGAAAGGTTCACTCGAGCACATGGCATCATGCTTAGTTTTGCTTACATTCTAACGACGATTAATGTATTGAGCCTATTCATGGAGCCTGCTAGTACATGGAGTGTGATGAATCCAGCCCTCCTGATAGACTTCAGCAATATGTTGTTATTCATGCACGCATGGCATGTCTGGCTTGGAATAATTAGTATGATTCTTGGCTCCCTTGCATTCTTGACACATCTTGGTGGATGGAAGACCTGCAATCTTGGGCTTCCTGCAGTAGTATTATGGACAATACTTGGAATAATGGGGATCTATCTAGGAGAGGTCTTTGTTCCGTGAGGTGGTTTAGATGACTGAAACAGAATTAGGAAATGTGCCTGACCCGCAACCAACAGTGAAAACCGAAGTAACTGTACTCGACAAGTTAATCGAGATTGTTGGTGAGGAAAGGGTTTCAGATTCAGAACTAGAACGAGTAGTGTACAGTGGCGATCCTGCTGTTCTTCCTCAATATCATTATCGGTGGAAAGCAAAATACCTCGCTGATTATGTGGTCAGAGTAGAGAATGTGAATGAGATAGAAGAGGTATTGAAGATTGCGCGGCAGCACAAAATACCAGTTGTACCTCGTGGTGGAGCTTCAAGTTGTATGAGCTCATCTAGTCCAACTCGTGGCGGAATATCACTCGATATCAAACCTATGAATAAAATCCTGGAGATTAGCAAAGAGTCAATGTCAGTTCGTGTTGAGCCAGGAGTCACTTTCGAGAGACTTGAGAACGAACTAGAGAAACATGGATTGACATTTGGAATCTACCCTTCAAGTGCGAAGTCAGCAGTCATAAGTGGCTGGATAGCATGTGGGGGTAGAGGTGGTATAGGAACTCCATATTATGGGTCACTCAGAGAACACACTCTTTCACTTTCAGTCATTGGAGGAGATGGAACGAAACGTACCATCGAGGATGATGAGATTGACCTTTTGTTACACTCTTATGGTATACTTGGCGTCATTTTTGAGATGACACTACGAGTACATGAGAAACCTAAAGGATACAAGACATTCAGCTATGGATTCACGGAATTGGAAGGACTCTGCAGTGCAATGAAAGGAACAGCAAAGCTAGAGAAGAAACCAATTTATCTAAAGATTGCAGATGATGAACTTCTAAAGTACAGCAATCAGCTTGAAAATGGAAAATATCTTCTAACTGTAACCTACATAGACACACCTTCCGATATACCATCCGAGGAACTCAATTCTATAGCAGGTAACAATTCAGGAACCTTTCTCGGGGAGGAATTCTCTGAAAAAGAATGGGAACTCAGATACGATGCTGAATTCAATCCAAAGGAACATACTGAAACTCTGATGTTCCAAGAACTATGGGTGCCTATAGAGAAAGTGTATGAGATGCTTTCTGCATATGAGTCATACCGCAGGTCTCACAAAATTCCAGCAATGTGGTTTGGCATGCTAGGCACACCAGATGCCATGCGACTTGAGCTAATGGCAATGATAGATGCCGCTCAGTACCTGAAGTTCATTTCAAGCAAGGGAATCTTGCATAAGATGATGAAAAAAGCTATCAAATCTGGAGGAGTTCCGTATACGATTGGACTTCAAAATTCAATCTATATGTCACGTGCATATCCAGACCGATTGATACAGATGAAGGAAGCTAAAGCCAAGTGGGACCCTGAGGGAATCATGAATCCAGATAGAGTAACGACTTGTATGACTTCTTTCAGAAGGATAGATTTACTCTTTACATTAGCTGCTGCATTCCGGCGGCTGTCAAGATATGTGGGTAAGTGAGGTGTCACAATGAATATTGATAATCTAGCAGAAGTACTACGCAACTGTGGTTCTTGTAATTACTGTAGAGATACATGTCCAATGTATATTGAGCTACAATCAGAGCTTGATAGTCCTGGAGGAAAACTTCGAGCTCTTCGAGCGTACGCGACTAAAATGAGGAATCCACCAGTTGAGCTTCTACAACGGCTATATTGCGCTGATTGTAGGAGATGTGAGGCAATCTGTCCTGCAGGAGTTCCTGTGACAGACATCTGGCATGACGCAAAAGGTCAACTTCTAAAGACCGGGGCTGAAATGTCCGAACCACTCCAGAAAGTTCTGGATTGGATTGAGAAAGAGGGGACACCATTTATCGGATACGAGTCTGAAGATAGAACTGTTTGGGCTGAAGATCTGGAACTCCCTCCTGAATCAACAACAGCAATCTTCTCGGGATGTATGGGATCTTTCTGGTATCCTGATCAACCTGAAACGGTAGTCGATATGCTTCATAAGTTGAAGGTTAATGCAGGGTATGTTCCAAGTGAAGTGTGCTGCGGATTGTTCAATTATTGGGCTGGCGACGACAAAGGATTTGCAGAAGTAGTACGAAAGAATTACGAGATGTTCAAGAAAGCAGGTGTGGATCACATAGTCACGGGGTGTGGAGGATGTTATGGTACACTCGCGGAACACTATCCACATATCATTCCTGAGTTTGACATTAAGATACTCCATACTGTGGAAGTTTTGGCTGATATGGTACGCAATGGTGTTCTCACTTTTGAAGGATTAGAAGGTAAATACACATTCCACGACAGCTGCCACTTGGGAAGAGCTTTAGGAATTTATGAGCCCCCACGTGAGATAATCCGAGCTGTTCCGGGTCTTGAATTAGTGGAAATGAAAAATAATCGTGCAAATTCAAACTGCTGCGGTGGTTTTCTTACTGTCTTAGATCCAGACCTTTCTGAGTCTGTTGGAAGACGAAGAGTCGCTGAAGCAGAGGAGCTAGGTGTAGACGGAATCATAACGACCTGTGTGTCGTGTTATAAGAATCTGAGTTATAATGCCAGAGATACGAATCTGGAAGTAATTCAGCTTGATGAGCTAATCCTTGATAAGGCTCGACCCTCTCAGGTGGAGGAGTAGGAAGAATTAACAAGAGAAGAGTGGAGATATCATATATGAGTAAAGAAAAAGGCACACGCGTTGTCATTGTCGGTGGTGGAATCGCAGGATTCAGTTGTGCTCTTGAATTGAAGGGGCTTAAGGCTCGATGTACAATTCTTGAGAAAGAAAAGACTGTTGGTGGTCGTGCCAGGTCATACACAGAATCAGGCTATGTCTTTGATCAGGGGCTACACTTTTTCGTTGGCGGATTCAAATCACTAATTCCAATTCTCGAAAGGAGTGGAGTCAAGATGACCACTGTCGGAGAAGGTGCAGTTTGGCTAAAGGATGGTGAGAAACATATTATCCGAAAGTCAGCTGTTGAGTTAGCAAAATTTGGTCTATTGCCTGCAGCTGACAGAGCCAAGCTTGGATTACTTGTTCAAGAGAATATCAAGAGGTCTAAAGAGGAGTTCAAAGAACTAGATAAGATGACCTTTACAGAGTATGCGCAGGATAAGAAAATCCCGGAAACCATCCAAAATGAGTTCTATGAGCCGCTTATCAAGACAGTTACATTCATGCATCCAGATGAAGTATCTGCTGGGCAATACCTCTATTCTGAACACCTTCGATTTGCGTATGAAGATGGATTCAGTGCCATGTATCCTGAGAGAGGTGGATTAGGTAGTGTTGCGTATACACTTATGCTTCAAGCCCGCAACTTTGGAGTTGAGCCACAGGTCAACTGTGCCGTAAAGCAGGTAATCATTGAAGATGGAAAAGTGGTTGGAGTTGACTATGAACAAGATGGGGAAAGCAAACACATGGATACAGATGCTGTTGTCCTGTCCACTCCAATCGATCTCTTGCCAAACTTCGTTAGGATGAGTGAGTTACCAAAGGATTTCACAGAAAAAACATCCAAGTTCGAATACACTCCTAGCACTGTTGCATACTTCGGGTTGAAATCACGTGTCTTAGATTTCAATGTTGGTGCATTTGTGCCAGGAAGAAAGATCAATATTGTCGCTGAGGCGAAGCGAGTTTCAGGAGTACTGGCACCAATTGGAGAGTCCCTTCTTACAGTGACAGGTATCGACAAAGAGCTCCTTAAGATGAGTGATGAGGAAGCGACAGCAGAAATCCTTGACGAACTTGAGGTTCTTATTCCCGGGGTAAAAGATAAAGTTACTTGGAAAAAGAGTTGGAAGATTTGGAAATCAATCCTTAAACAACCACCCGGAATAATGGACCAGCGTCTTGCAACTAACCGTACTGGCGTTGAAGGGCTTTATGTCGCAGGGGAATATGCAAACTGTGGCATGTATTATGCATCCATGGAAGCATCTTCAAAGTCAGGCATTGCATGCGCTGGCGAAATGATTGAAGACTTGAAATAGGTCTGATCATTTATGAGTAATGCCAAGGGTGAAACTGCCCTTGGCGTAACTATTAACTTGACATCAGACATTTCGTTAATTGTCATCACTTAATGGTGAAATTTCGATGACCAAAATGGACTTCCTAGAAAAATACAAACAAGAAAACGAACCGTATGTTTGTGCCTCTTGTGGTAACTGTACTCTAGTTTGTCCAGTATTTCGAGACCTAAGATGGGAGTCCTACGGTCCAAGAGGAAAGCTTCACATTGTGAAATCAATCATTGAGGGCGAAGGCGCGTTTGGTGAAGATTTCGCGAACAAGATTTTTCTATGCAGTCTTTGCGAACATTGCACTTCAGTCTGCACAACTGGAATTAGTCTTGATAGATTCTGGGAAATCACTCGTGCAGAGGTGCGACAACGAGGATTATTACCAGAGCCTGCAAAGTTCGTCTTGGATTCCCTCAAATCCAAGGGTGATATTATGTGGATGGGAGCCGCAGATAGACTCCTTTGGATGGAAGAGATAGAAGAAACGGTCAAGGATCGTATCCTCAAACCAGCAAAGGTAGCGTATTTTCTTGGTTGTAATGTTTCACTCAAATCACAGCTCCATAATGTCGCGAAGTCAATGGTAAAAATAATGGAGTATGCAAACGTTGACTATACACTACTAGCAGACAAGGAAATTTGTTGTGGTGCTCCTCTAGGCTGGGCTGGTAATTTTGAGGGTATCAATGAAATGGCGGAAAAGAATCTAAGTGTAATACGCGATCTTGGCGTAGAAACAGTTGTGTTCAGCTGTCCTTCATGTATTCAGACATGGTCGGAGTATAGCAAATATCTCAAAGAAGAGAACAGCATAGAACTTTTGACTGCATCCCAATTTATAAACCGCCTCTGTCGTGAGGAACGACTCAAATTTGAAGAACAGCCAATGGTGACTGTAACATATCATGACCCATGCATAGCTGCAAGAGTTCTAAAGGCAACTGAAGAGCCGAGAGAGGTTATTGAAGAGATCCCGGGAGTCTATAATGTTGAGATGAATCCCTCTAGACAGAGTACAAGATGTTGTGGAGCACATGGTTTGTTAAATGTCATTGACCCTCTCCTCTCTTCTAGGATAGCTGAAATGCGTCTTAGAGATGCAACTGTTACTCCAGCCTCACGAATAATCACAGAGTGCCCACGTTGTATACTTGCATTTGATTTAGCAAAATTCACTACAGGATATGATATGCAGGTGCAAGACATAACGGAGATTGTAGCTGATTCTCTGTCACCAAAAAATACTGGAGGTAGAGGAAATCAGTGAGAATTGATGAGATGCGTATTGGAGATATTGTTGGAGCTGATAACGTATCTACAACTCATGAAACTTGTATGATATATTCTAAAGATGTCACAAGTCTACCTGATATTGCATATCAAATTGTGAGTCCGAAATTCGATGTTGTGACTCAACCTGTTGATGTTTTATCCCTTCAAAATTTAGTGTGGTACGCTCGAGATAAACGGATACCTATTGTCCCTCGAGGAAACGGAACTTCAGGATGGGGAGGCTCGATTCCATCACGAGGCGGAATTTGTGTCAGTTTGTCAAGGATGTCCAATATTTTATACTTCAATGAGTATGAACAAGCGGTCACAGTAGAAACTGGAATAACTTGGAGAGACCTACTGTCTTTCCTTGAACGCCTTGGCTTCACGCTACCAGTGTATCCATCAAGTGCGATTGCTGCAACTGTTGGAGGTTTTATTGCAAGTGGAGGACTTGGTATTGGATCAACTCGGCATGGGGATATTCTGAAACAAGTAATTGGGATTGAAGCAGTTCTTCCTAACGGGAAAATCGTGAGACTCGGAAAAGTACTTTTGGATCCAAACATGGATGTTCTTCAAAACAAAGCTGAGAAAGGGAACCGATGGCTAGGAGATGAGTTGCTAGCAGCAGGACTTGGTACACCTGAACAAGAGTCGAAGCTGATTACTGGTACGTATGGAACCCTTGGTATAATAACAAAGGTGACTCTAAAAACGATACCAAATTTGCAACTTGTTCCTTTTGCCTGTTCCTTCGAGTCCATTGTAGACCTTGTGAATGCATCAATCAGAATAATCTCAGAAATTAAACCATATTACTTGAGATTTCTAGCTGACAACTACACCTCTAAATTACGAGCTCTCCATGGTAATGAATTAGAGCATGGTAAATATCTTCTAACAGGAGCTCTTCTTGATACGATATTTCAAAATGAAGAAAACAATGACAGGATTCAAATTATCCTACGAGAGGAAAAAGGAACAAGACTGACTGATGAACGAGCTTGGTTCTATTGGAATGAGCGATTATATCCGTTAAGAATCAAACGTCTTGGACCGAGTCTTGTACCGGCAGAAATGCTTGCCCCATTGAAAATGCTGCCAGATATTCTTGATGAAACAAAAAATGAACTTCAGAAATCAAAAGTGGCAATTGAAGGAACGCTGAGTAATGATGGAAGTACTTCATTTATGGTGTGGATTCTTGATGATGAACGCAAAAGTGTGTCCTTCACTATTGGCTGGCAACGATCTTTCAGAATTGCTGCGCTAGCAGAACGTTTTGGTGGTCTTCCATATGCTGTAGGTCTCTGGAACAGTAGGCATGCTGAGAAATTCTATGGCACCAAGAACTATGAAGCATTAAAAATTATGAAGAACAGATTGGATCCAGAAAACCTCATGAATCCAATGAAGGTCTTTGGAGGAAGAGTTACTGCAGGACGAGAATCAAAAGTCCTTGGTTTCATCGTTGGATTCGTAGTAGCATCATTAGCAAGTTGGATTGGACCAAGTCTAATAGGTTTAGATTGGCTAACTCATTTATTGAACTCAAGTTTGGTCAATTCACTACCAATCCCAATTTGGTTCTTTGTTTCAATTGCAGGCGGCATCGTTGGAACTTTGGTTATCAGTTTAATGACTCTGAACCTTGCACTTCTAATTGGCATCCCCGCTCTGAGACTTCTTAGCAAAATTCTCCATAGGTAAAGATTGAAGTAAAAGTGTAGCATTCCAACTATGGAGTTGCATGCAAGAATATATAATCAAATGAAAATCGGCATTTGGGCAGATAACATGGTTAACCAATATGCTCTTATACGAGACATATGTTCCAAAACGAAACTTGAACTTTGTAATTTGAAAAGCAAAAGATGCAACATGTAACCAAATCTAGGTGACAAAGATATGAAACGTAACTTAACAACAGAGCTCTTAGTTATAATGAGCTTTCTTCTTTTGTTAGTTGCTGCGGCAAGCTCAGTTGTCGCAAGTCCAAATTTCTCAAGTGAATGCGGGAGTGCTGGTTGTCATGAAACATTTAGCACACTCACACTCACAACAAATTCATCAGTAAATGCAGAAACCGGAGTGCCTTTTGTTCTCCAGATTGATGCAGGGAATGGCGCAGAATATGTTGCCATCAAAAGTGGGTGGGAAGATAATGATTACTTCACAATCTCTGAACCTCTGGTTCAAGATGAATCGACTAACGATAATAATGCAGCTGATGGAGAGATATCAGTAGATGTCACTTTCACTCCAATAACAAATGGTACATTCACCATCCGTATTTGGACAGCAGCTGGTGGAGACCTAGCACGATCATTTGATGTAACAGTAGTGGTTACAGGAGAACCAGGAACGACAACACCAACACTACCCCCTACAACAGTCGATCTGTATGAGATTTGGAGCATGATGATGATATGGGTTCCTGTTGCTGCAGGACTCATTCTAGTAGTTCTTGGTTACTTAGCAATCAAGAGGAGATAGAAAGGATAGGTGAAATGAATGGCAATACATCCAGTATTTGTACACTTCCACACAGGGATTTTAACAGCAACAGCAGCTGTAGCCTTGGTAAATCTTATTCTACGAGTCCTTTTTAGAGATAACATCAATACGCCTGGAACGAGACTAGCTCGTATCTTCCATCAATTTGATGTATTCATCTATATTGGGAGTATCATTGGATTTCTAGGACTAATTGCAGGAATGGTCACAGGTTTCATGGAACCTGATTATCCAGTAAGTGCTCTTGTTCAGATGCCAATTATGCGTTTCAAAATTCTTTGGTCCGTAGTTTCAACTGAAATCTATCTCTATTTGATGATAGTCCGTGCAAAACTTGGAGATCAAGTTTGGATCAATGCGAGTAGCTATTTCCCGTATGCGATACTAGCTATCCTCGGTGGTGCTTTGATGATGATAATGGGCGCATTAGGTGGAATAGCTGTCTATGGATCATCGGTTTTATCACCAATCTTGGATTGGATCGGGATACCCTGGCCATGATAAGGAGAAGCAGAAATGACAAACCTATTCGAATCCCTCAAACTTGAAGGGCTCGATATTGAGCCAACAGTGTGTGCAAGATGTGGATTCTGCACATTTGTCTGCCCAGCATATCTAGATACACTTTGGGACTCTCAGTCACCTAGAGGAAAATTATACCAGCTTAAGTCACTCATAAAGGAAAACAAGCCAATACCAAGTGACTTTGCACAGAGAATCTTCTATTGCACCTTGTGTGGAGCTTGTCAAGAGATTTGTCAAACTAATATTCCTCTTCTGAGGTTTTGGCAGCTAACTCGACAGGAAATTGGAAATCTCGAACAATGGCCAGAGATAGTTAATTACATTGATGACTCACTTCAGCAAACCCAAAACATCATGGAGATGGACCAGGCTGACAGAACTCTCTGGACAGACATGGTTGATGATTTAGTAGAAGATAGGATTGGAATTAAAGCAGAGGTTGCTTATTTTGCTGGATGCAACATCTCATTCAAGGGAACCTTAGCGCACATGGGTGAAAACACAATCAAAATCATGAACGCTGCAGGAATTGATTTCACAATTCTTGGAGATGAAGAGTTCTGTTGTGGCAATCCATACTTTGTTGCAGGCGGCTTTGAAAAGGGAAAAGAATTGGCTATGCATAATATTAAAGCTCTGAAAACCCTTGGTGTCAAAACAGTTGTCTTCAACTGCCCAGGATGTCACCGAGCATTTGCAGAGGAATATCCGCACCTTCTTGGAAAAGAAGTTGTGGAGGGTCTTGAATTCCTACCATTCTCAGAGTTTGTCTTAAGATTACTCAAGGATGGGAAGATCAAATTCAAGAAAGAATATCCTCATGAAGTAGCATGGCACGATCCCTGTGAACTGGGTAGACATCAAAACATCTACAATCCAGCCCGTGAGGTTCTGAGAGCTATTCCAGGGCTTAAATTAAAGGAGATGAAGCATAGCCGGAATAAAGCACGTTGCTGTGGTGGCGGCGGACTTCTGAAAGGCACAAATCCTGTAGCATCTGTGAGGGTATCAGCAAGACGTATTGAAGAAGCAGAGAAGACTGGAGCATCGATACTATCAAGTGAATGTCCATCTTGTACAATGTCATTAAATGATGGTATAGAAAATCGCCAGTCACAGATACAATTCAAAGATTTGTCCCAAATAGTTGCTGACGCATTGGGTCTCTAGGGGGTGCAGTAAATGATAGCGAAGAAACACATGCAAAAATTGGCAGATATTGCTGGTGAAGATTATTTCTCTTCAGAGGGATATATGACCAAACTATATTCTCACGATATTGCTGCATTACCCGGAATTGTCAATGATGTATTGAATCCGAATGCTGAAGCTGTAGCGCAACCGTCAACTACCGAGGTTGTATCCAATCTTCTAAAATATTGTAAACAAGAACACATCCCCGTGGTTCCTAGAGGACATGGCACGAGTGGTTATGGAGGTGCTCTACCGACCAAAGGCGGACTTGTTTTAGAGATGACCAGATTAAACCAGATTCATCACATCGACAGAAAGAATATGACTGTTGAAGTAGGTTCAGGAATAATCTGGGGGAAGTTGATTGAGGAGCTTGAAGATGAAGGATTAACTGTAGCAGCCTATCCATCAAGTGCGCCATCAAGCACTGTAGGTGGTTGGGTGTCTGCAGGGGGTAGTGGGATTGGCAGTACTAAATATGGGGGCATTGCTGAACAAGTTGTAGACTTGGAAGTCGTTCTTCCAAATGGTGAAATCATTCGAACAAAGGACACTTCTGAAGAACATTTTATAATTGGCAATGAAAGAAAAGGTTTCGTTGGCGGCGATACTTTCTACGGAGATATCAGTGACAAATTAACTTACAATTCTAATTCAACACAGCTATTCGTAGATGGCAATGGCACTCTCGGGATTATTACGAAAGTAGTGTTGAAAATAATACCACTGAGAAACATAAAACCTACAACATCATCTTTTCGAAGCCAAAATCTAATGGTTGGGGCACTTCAAGATATCCTTGAAGCTACAAGACCATTCTATCTGCACTTCATTACTGACAAATTCTATAAAATGCTCAAAGATGTGAATAAAGCTCCACCAACAACAGGAGAATTCATCATTTCGTGCTCATTCGAAGGGACTGAAGATGAGATAGCAACAGAGATTGAAAAGCTCAAACATATTGTGAATAGATATAGTGGATCTCTTGAATCTGATGAGGTTGCAGAACATGAATGGAGTGAACGTTTCTACCCAATGCGAATCAAACGTCTTGGTCCGAGTCTTGCTCCTTCAGAGGTTTATGTGCCACTTGAAAACTTGGATGAATACATCAACCACATGAACAAACATTTCAAATCTGAAGATTTTGCACTTGAGGGGGCAATAACAGACAGAGGAGAAGTAGCAGTTCTAACATGGTTTCCTGATGATGAGCGTCGAAGGATATCTTTCCTTATGGGATGGTATCGTTCATTGGATGTGATCAATCTTGGTTTGAAACATGGCGGTAGAGCTTATTCAATAGGCATGTGGAACGCCGCACACTCTAGAAGCTTCTATGGAAAAGAGGACTACACAAAAATGTCTAATCTTAAACAGAAAACAGACAAGAAGGGATATCTCAATTCACACAAGGTCTTCCCGGGTCCATTGGTGCTTAGTGTTCGGTTGAACATACTAATAATGCTTATAGCTGGATTAGTAGCACCAATTGTGGTTTGGTTAGCAGGTATTTTAGTACCATCGATAATTCAAGCATATGTCCCTTGGATGTTCATGAACGATTTAGCCAGTTTCTTGGTATGGTTCATAATAGGAATATTTGCAGGATTTGTAGTTTCTGAATTTGTGAACCTAATTCCAATTACTGTCGTGCTTTCAATAGGAACACCATTTCTGAGACTCTTTAGGAAAGTCTTCCATTAAAGGAGGTATGAAATTTGTTGGAGTTGATTATAACTTGACCCATTTATCTATAAATCGATTTTTCCAGATTAATCAAGAGATATTGGAATTTCTCTCAAGCTCTATCCAATCTATAGGATTGTTCATTGCATTCTTAGATTGCCAAAATGATTCTTTGTTTCAACTCTATTCAATCAGTAAAGCTCATTATGTTAAAGGAGGAAAATAGATGACATCCAATCTATTAACTAATCTATTCCAAGTATTGCAATTTGATAATGTACACATGACGGTCATTCTAGGTCTTCCAGCCCTAATACTTCTTTACATTGGAACTTCATTATATTATGTTTCAAAGGAAAAATACACATTTGCTCATGGTGTATGTGCAGGTCTTTCACTCCTACTAACAACAATCAATATCGTGTCGATACTGCCTCTTACCAACACTATAC
>JBHLQJ010000051.1:0-13967 GCA_048884945.1 Candidatus Thorarchaeota archaeon
GCAGCCACGTACATCAATTCATTTCTTGGAATCCGGTTTACCTTCATGAGTTGGCTACCCTTTGGGCTTCCAGTTGTTTTGATAATGCTGCCTTTAATTTGGCAATGGATTATGTTTCGATTTAAACTCCCGAAGAGTATTGAAGAGATGAATGAACTAAAAGAGATCTCGTTCAAGGAATATCTCAAACTTGGTCCCATGCCAGCAGAACAAAAATTAGTTGTCATAGTCTTTATCTCAACCATAGCATTGTGGTTTACAGAGAAACTTCCAGACTTTATTGCGACTGCAATAGGTTGGCCTGGACATGGAATTTCAAGTTCAATCGTTGCGCTAATGGGCGGCCTCTCCTTGTTGATACTCCGCCTCCTCGACGAAAAGGATGTGTCTTCAGGTATAAATTGGTCATCGTTAATGATTCTAGGTGGCGGAATTGCACTCGGAGGCGCCATGATTGACACTGGACTTTCTACATTCCTTGCTCATCAGATGGTTGGTTTAGGTGTACTCCCATCTTTCCTTGTGATAGTGATAATTGGCACTATTGCTGTACTCGTGACAATGGTGGCATCGAATACTGGCGCCGCAGTAATCCTGATACCAATAGCGATACCTCTAGCTACAGGCCTTGGGATTGACCCAGTGCTAATTGTGATGGTGATAGCCATTGCTGTTTCGATGGACTTTGCGCTGCCAACAGGGACTCCACCATCAACCATAGCCTACAGCACCGGGAAGCTAGAGCTGCGTGAAATGGTGACGACAGGTCTAGTTGTGGACCTAATTGCTATTACAGTCGTCACTATTATCGCAGTATGGTTGTGGGGTCTCCTTGGTCTCATTGTGATTTGAAATCTCTAGTGCATCTTTGGAATTCACGAAGGGTTTAAATCACTCAAAAGAAGGAACCAGATTAAGGTGGCAAGATATGAGCTGGGTGGCAAAGATAATCAATGGAAATCCAGATGAATTCACGCATGCTAAATTGGTCAAATATGGAATTGGCTCACACCCCGGTCCTAGAACCAAGCTAAGTTTGAGTAAGGCTAGTATCAAATTCAAGGCTGACCTAGACCAAGAGAAAGATATTCTTCGTGGATATCTATTAGGCGCACCTTCAGGAACTCATAAGGTTAAAGGAATAATCATCACATACAGTGATCGGACAAACGAATTTAGTCAATTGAGTATGCCCATTTCATGGTCGAAATCAAAGGGTAAAGGGACTCCTGTCTTCAAGGCAAAAGTTGATGAAGTGGCACCAATTGAGGATATCCGAGCATTATTTGATGTAGATGACCCAACCACATTCTACTTACTCTCAATAAATCCGCGAGATGGATCTAAACCATGGAAAATTACAACAAAGACATCTTTCCCGAAAAGTGGGCCAAGTGAGGAAGATGCGGAATCGGAGGAAAAGGACCCTGTCTTCACAAAAGGTGCTTTGGGTAATACCCCTGAGGTTCTGGATTATGTTCTTAAGACATATCTCCCGGATTTGAAGGATAAGGTAGGTTCCAAGACAAAAAACATCACAATCAGAAATAATATTGAAATCCATGACATTGAGATTCCTAAGGATTCATCTCTCAGCTTCTCAGAGAAACGTCGTCTTGCTAAAAAACGAGGGAAGCTAGTTCGGAATATTACTATCGATGGAAAGGACCATACTACAGAGTATAATTTCCTCGTGTGATTACAATACCGTGACGTTTAAATTCGAAACAATTGGCGACTCATATAGAACGAAGAGGCGAAACATATGCTCCAAGGATTTGAAGGATACTATTTCCCAATCTCACTGGTTTTCATTTTCCTGGGTCTTTTTGCAGCTGCTTGGTTGATCATACACATTGAACATGGTCGCCACTTTTCAAAACTCAAGGTAATATCTGCATTATTCCTCGCATCGATTTTGATAGGTTTTGGTATTCACTTCATACTGCTTTCTGCAGGATTATAAAAATTATCAAATCCATTGCCTTCGTATCCAATTACTAACTCATTATGAACGAAATACCATTATTTAGTGACTCTGAGAACTAGTTTTACTATCCATCAATGGATAGTGCATCTTGAGTCTAAGAGGAATCTCGCAGTGTTGTTTGAACCAGACATTCAGAAACTAGCCAAGGAGAGCCGCCAAAGGTTAGTACAAGAATTCGCTGAAAAATATGCAAACCTTAGAGAGCGAGTTAAACGAGTTCCTGAAGCTGATTCAAATAAGATTGCTGAAAAACTATGTTGCCCTTTAGAAATTGCGATGATTGCTTATCTGATTGACATGGATGGCATAATGGGAGTCAAGCAAGCTGTTGGCCTCCTTAGCGCAGAGCTTCAAAGAAGGGCTAAGGTGGGTGAAGATGTTCCCAATCTACCTGGGAATATAATGGAATTTGTACTCATTGAGGGCAGATGGATATCTCATATCTATGGAAGTTTTGTAAGACAGCTCGAAATTTCCGTTCGTGGACTATCAAATCTTGAAGAAGGAATTGATGGTGCTTCAATCGAAGTTGAGAAGGCTCTTTCAATCCTGTCCGCTAGGACAAAGATTTCTGAAACCGTGATTGCACCAGTCATTGAAGAATGGCACACAGAACATCCAAAATCAACAAGCAAAGATGCACTCATTTCATTTGGTCAAGGAATAACAAAGTGGAATGTAAGCACACTAAATGGCAAATTCTTGCATATTCAACGAAGAACTCAAGCATTATTTCGTTTGTTGAGGGAAAGTTTACTCACAGCTTCACATTCTTTTACAATAGATGCAACTATCTCTCGAATAGACAATCTCATAGAAGAGCTTGGAAGTCCTTTCGAAGATATGCCATTAAGTGCAGTTTGTCATTTTCTAGTTCATATCGCACCTCAACAAGCCACTGGTAAAGGAGATAGGTCTCCATATGTTTCTGTGGGAGTCACATCAAGTAGAGGAAACAAAGCTGAACCTGATCTTACTTCACCTTTTGATTTCCTAGAGCGAGATGTCAAACTTGCAAAAAGGCGTTGGGGCGAAGAGCGTGAGGACTATCTCAAAGAAAAGATTGCACGTGTACTGCGTGTCCTGAAATATCAAGAGAACACTCATGCAGAGAGCATAGAACAATGTTTGACTGAAATTGTTGATAGACTTAAGATTGAAAACTCTCAATTAGAAGCAATTATTGAGGACTCAAAAGCTGCTATTTCAAATGTGCCTGAATCTGAGAGAGACGAAATCTCCGTTAGAATCATTTTTGATTTCGTAAATTCGAATATTTATGGAGCGGAATTGGCATGAACTCCATCCAAACTCCACTCTATTGGCTGATAGAGATTGAAAGCTATGATTTTCAGGTGGGGGCTTTCAAAGATGCTGACCTGAAAGGGAAAGCACTAATTCTATCAAATCAACTATGGTCTATAATTCGGGGAACCCTTGTTTATTCAGTTCTCATAGGCCCCGGAATTTTCAAAGGTGTAGCTACAAAAGGAAAGATACAGGTTGATGTTCTTGAGTATCTTTCAGCTTTAATCTTTGACCCCACACTGTTACGTGTTGATGAACCACTCCCCCAAGTAGACATAGTAAATCCAGAGGTCATTGACCCTCTAGGTGCTCGGAAGCAGGAAGAAATAATCACTTTAATCCGAAATCTAGTTGTTGAAAAGGGGAATATTCTAGCCGCTGATCCCTTGGCAACTGTCCAGATGAAAGCCAATGTCCCGCAGACAGCTCATTACGAGGAGATATTCAAGCGAATCAATGTTTCCCATGTTTCTGGTCTCCAACGAGCGAAGTTCATTCTAGCAGGCACCAACGGTCCTTTGTACAAACCTTTTGTCGAATATTATAATGAGCGTAAGTTTTGGAATCGCGAAAGAACAAAGGTTATGGCAGCTCCATTCTTTAAGTTTAGTAGCTTTGCTGATATTGATATCATGTCTGATTGGATGATTGTTGAGAAAGCAGGAATGGACTCAAAGACTGGGATAGAAGCTCTCGGTGAAGAGTTTGAACGAGCTCTGTCCATAATAGAGTCGCAGAGTGATTCTTTCATCTTCGACCTATGAAACGACCAAAACAGTCATTGGTGCGATATTACGCAAAAAAGGATGAGGTTTCTAGTTGGAAATTGCTGACGCAGATATACAGAAGCGGCTCGAAAAGCCTTACACACTTATTTTCAGGGCTGGACGACAAGAACTGACAACTAGGGTGGATATCTTTTCGGATGTGCTTCGAGACCGTCAACGATCTATGCTCAATGGAATGGTGGAATATGGATATCGAGAGTCGGGCCTCTTGGAAATCAAACGATTCTGGTTTGTTAAATATAACAAACCAGTCTATTATCAACCAAAGGAAACTCATGATATTATTAGGAAAGCAAAAACAATTATTATTCCAAGGGAACAGAGACCTGATTTCTTAAAAGATCTTGAAAATCTTCTAATTCGTTTGGAAGCCCAAAAACCTCGAGTCGTACCAACATGCCAGCACTGTCTTCGGGATGACAGACTTACAATCTTGACAAAACGCAATGCTGTAAAGATTACTCAAAAACAGGTTGTTTGTTCGAATTGTGGACAAGCTGACCTCAGAATAGAATTGAAGAACTTGGGCATTCATCTATCCAAGGTTATGTTAACTCAACTAGAAAAACAGGTATCCAGAGTAAAATCTGTTCCACGAATAATCGAAATGATGACTCCAGGGTTTGATCCTGCAAGTGAACCTGATTTAACGCTGGTTGATACTGTTGTTGCTCACGAAACAGGAAATTCCCGAAGGATAGCAGACCTTCCAATTCCATCTAAATTCAAAGAACAACTTGCATCAGAAGGACTGGAATATCTACTACCCATTCAATCTCAAGTGGTTGATGCTGGTCTTTTCAACGATATGAATATGCTAATTGTTTCATCTACTTCATCCGGAAAGACACTGCTGGGCGAGCTTGCAGGAGTTCCCAAAGCCATCCAGGGAAAGAAAATGGTGTATATGTCGCCCTTAGTGGCTCTGACAAACGAGAAGTATGAGCAATTTAGAAAACGGTACAAGTCAGTCGGACTGCGCGTCGGTATCAAAGTTGGTATGTCGCGTCTAGATGTTGGTGATGAAGGTAAGCCAATTGTCGATACTGACATTACGAAAGCTGATGTTATTTGTGCCACATATGAAGCGCTTGATTTAATATTTAGATCAGGTGCCAACGCTGAACTTGGAGCAGTTGGAACAGTTATAGTCGATGAAATTCAGAATCTTGCTGATCCTGAAAGAGGTCCTGAGCTTGATGGACTTTTAACACGAATGCGTATACACTATCCCAAAGCTCAGTTTCTTGCACTTTCTGCTACAGTTGGTTCTCCAGAAGCGTTGGCTAAGGAATTGCAAATGAAGCTGGTAAATTATGAAGGGCGTCCAATTCCTTTGGAACGACATCTTGTGTTTGCTCGTTCAGACGAAGAGAAGCGAACAATGATACGTCGACTTGTTAATCAAGAATTTCGACACACCAGTAGCTCAGGAAACAAAGGACAATCAATCATTTTCACATATTCAAGACGACGAGCGCATGCATTGAGCGATTGGCTAAGAGAACACCGCGTATCAACATCAGTATACCATGGAGGTTTATCGTATTCTCATCGTCGCAGAATAGAACACTCATTTTCAAAACAACGATTTGCCAGTATTGTAACCACTGCAGCTCTTGGAGCTGGTGTAGACCTTGCAGCGTCTCAAGTAATTTTTGAATCTCTTGCAATGGGTGCTGATTGGCTTTCTACTGCAGAGTTTGAGCAAATGCTTGGAAGAGCTGGTCGTCTTGGAAAGCATGATCGAGGTAAAGTCTACATCATTGTTCAACCTGAGAAGAAATATCATGGCGGTCAGGACAAATCAGAAGATGAGATTGCAGTAGAATTATTGAATGGAATTATCGAAGATGTAGAACCGTTTGCAGATAAAGAGGAATGTGCAGAACAAATTCTTGCTACTATATGCTCGACAGGCCTTGTGGATTTGAAAGAAGTAGCTCTTGCATACAAACGCATGCTTTCGATGTCAGTTCCTCCTTCAGAAGCTCTCAAGCATCTGGTTCGTACATATATGGTGCGTGTTAAAGAGGGAGGTGTTTATCCAACAGATCTTGGACGTGCCACATCATTGTCGTTCTTGACCCCGAGTACAGGTCTTGAAGTCATGAAACTCACATCTACATACGATGTTATTGATATTGCTATTATGCTGGAACCCTTTGAGAATATCTATCTAACAGCCAAGCTCCAGGAAGAGATCAACTCGGCATTTAGAACCCATATGCCAACAAGGCTCTTTTCAGGAGTTTTTAGTGAGATTGGTGATGCAAGCAATCCAAAAACCGGAGTTGGACGACTTCCTCAATGGGTATTTGAAGTGTTTAGTAAATGGACCATTACCTTCTTCAATTGTGGATGTCGCGACTATCCCGAGTGTGACCATGGGAAAGTGAGTCTTGGAAGATGGTTGGTCGAGAAACGAAAAGAAGGTCTCAATCCCTCTGGACTTGCACAGAAGCTTCATGATGATTTTGAGCTATGGGCTTATCCGGGTGATATCTTTTCATGGCTTGACTCATTAATCCATAGTCTCAAGGCTGTACAACGTATTGCTAATGTTGCTGGCAAGACGGATCTTCATGTCCAAATTGAAGATCAGATTGCTCGGATTGAGCGACCTCTAGAGAATATTGAATCAAGCGAATAGGATGATTATGGCGCTGCATTTTCTTTGTCATTTGCGATTTCAAATAGAACTCTGATGTTCCCAACAAGATTTGGAGGCATAGAATCAAGATTCAAGTCAAGCCATTTGTGCAAGTCTCTTCTGATACATTCTTTCTCACTAAGTTCAGCTGGCAGTTCTGATCTATCTTCAGAAACCAAATGAAAATGAGTGCAACCACAACTGCACGCACCTTCTAGTACCATATCGATATCTACAGAAGTTTTCCCACAATTTCTACAAATGAACAACATTTTGTCGTCGCTCCAAAAATAAAGATAAACAAATATCTATGAGGATTGGTATGGCTTGGGTAATACTCGTTATTATGGGGCTAGACTTATTTGGTGCTAGTTATCGAATTTCCTTGGGGTGTTGAAGTTGGCAAGGACTTGCACGCTTTGTCGTGAGAAATCAAAAATTCGATGCGACCGTTGTCGAAACGAGTTTTGTCAAGATCATGCTATCAAATGCCCCTTTTGCGGTACCATTACATGCATTCGAGATTTGAATCGAAAACCAATCTGCCTCACATGTCATAAGCCTCTTGATATTTGTCCAGAATGTCTTCTCAATGGAAGAATCGTTCGTACAATAGCTGGCTTGAAACAATGCCCTGAGTGTGGATGGAGTACTCAGGGGAGCAAGATGTAAGCAAGAACAAAGAGAGCAATAGCAACAATAGCAGCAGCTATCCACGTTTTTTTCCCATAGCCCCAAACAATAGGTATCGGACCCAATAGAATGATTCCCTTACTCTCTCTTTTTTGCCCTACTATTTCACTGTCTGAATGTTTCAACATTGAAACAATTCCTGACAATATTATCAATGAACCTATTATGATAAGTGTCCATGCAACAAAGTCAATAAAATTCGGAGATTGCATGGTAGTTCACCTTAACAAATCCGGTGCATCTTCCAGGTCGAATTCCATTTTCTCATATCCTCCAACCTCATCTCCTTCCTGTGCCCATAGGGTAACTAGGTCTCCATAGATCTCGAATTCCAAGGTGGTTTCAATTTCTCTGATATGAGTACCAACTGGAAATCTCCAGATAATTTCAAAATCATATGGTGCCTCTTCCTCTTCAAGCCAAGTTTCAATTTTGTTCGTTCCTTTCTGGAATTTCCCAACAAAATCTATCAAATATATTACAGCTACAACTTCTGTTGCTCCCTTCAGAAATACATCACAATAGTCAACTTGAGATCTAACTTGTTTACCATTTATCTCGACTCTTTCCTGATCAAGAAAGTACTGCATGTTGTCCGATAATTTTTCAATTTCCTTTCTGAATAGTTTCTCGTTACGAATTACTCTGCGATAGTATCCTTCAGGATCAAGATATTCATAGCAAAGACGCTCGTGTACCTCTCCTAATCGGGAAACAGAAAAGAATGAATCCGCATGAACAGGCTCAACCAACTCTGAGAGAGCTTTTTCCAACTCACATCACCTACTCAAGTGGTACTGCATGAATACCATTGTCTGAAAGATGTTTTGAGAGGGTTCTTCCATTCTCTGTAAAACAGTACGCAACTCTAGGATTTACCTCACTCGCAAATTCAAGCAATCCATTGAAGTCTGAATGAGCACTCAAAGGAAAGCCTCTTTCTCTAAATTTACCTAAGGTCCATCCTGAGAGATTGAAATACTCAAGCTTTGTTTCATAACGAGTGAATTCATTGCTACCCAAAGTTCGTTTCAAATTATCAATTGTATGACGTGAAGATGAACTCACAATAACGGCGCCTTCGTCAAGAATCCCAGTAAGATTCTGGCTCTGAAGAGTCTGATGTTTCAGATTGAAACCATGTTGCTGATACACTGAACAAACCTTGTCAATGCTCGTATTTCCGGATAATACATTAAATCCCCCACTCTGGAGAAGAGAAATTGCCTCTTGTGACTTTCCCAATGAGTATGCATGAAAAAGAGGAATTCGGTCTTCCCTTAGCACTCTCGATGCAGTATCCAAGATATTTTCATAGACCATTTTTCTTTTAGGAAACACCCATTGGGGTGTCCCATATGTTGCCTCAGTTATTAGAACATCTGCCTCAACCGGCTTGGCAGCTTTATGCACCAAGCTATCTACATTGTTAAAATCGCCAGTATATAGAACTTTGAGACCATCATGAAATTCGAGAAGAAACATCGTTGAACCTAGAACGTGGCCTGCATTTAGAGCAGTGATGTTAACACCTATTTGTCCAAACATATCATCATGTTTTATGATGGTTTTATTCGTAAACACCTCAGACCTCCTGGCATGCCATGTTTCAAAAGTCCCCTTCGTAGCAACGATATGTTGTGCATTCTTCAGGCCGCCAATATGATCAGAATGAGAATGCGTTAGAAGGGTAGTTTCGCCCCTAATTCCTGTGTCTAGAGCCAGTTTTACATCTCCGTATTTCAGTAGAAATCCCGAGCCACTTTTTCTCAGACTGACAGTAGACATTCGATACTCATCCTTTGACAGATTGATGTTGAACAAAAGGGTTTCTCAGTATCATCACACTAGAGTGGTTTCCTATATAGTGATAATCTCCTATGTGCAGAGGTGCTGCAATGATCTTCAAGTTCTGAAATCAAGTCACCTTGTCCATCTCCAATGAGTGGCAACTCAATGAATTTTAAACCATTTCTTTGAGCTTCTGAAACAAGACTTTCTGCTACGAGTTTCCAACTAACTAGAGTTGGATTAATCAATATTGGAGAAACACAAAGTTTGTCTGGCAATTTCCAGAAACCCGCTACTGCTACCACCCGTTCTTCGTGAAGGGCTATCATAAGACATTTCCTGCTCGCGGCAAAATCCCGAGAAACCCATACAAGAGAATTAGTCAATCCCATTGGTTTACTCTGTTCCCAGATTAGCTCACTCACTTGGTTCATATTGTGTTCTTTAATCCATCCTAAAGATCTCTCCCCTCCATTGTTATGAATTTTAAATGAGTAATGATTGAGGAACCCCTCTAGTGAAAATCCTAGCCTCTTGATGACATCTTCGACCCAAGAATCTAATTCTAAACTAAATGGAAATGCAAGGCTTTTCTTTTTGTTATCAAGTGGGAATAGAGCATCAACGTCGCGTATTGCTACTGTTTTAAAAAATGGTAACGAGGACTTGATAATTTGATAAGTTGCTGCCTCCCTGAATTTCTCGATGACTCCAACAGAAGTTAGGACCATAGATAGTCTAGTTCTATCTCTGTAGATTGAAGTACCCCCAACTATATTATCTTCAATCGATGACACAAACGTGATGCTTTCTGGAAGTTGTAAGAATGCTTTTGCGAGGGATCGGTCCATTGAACATGATTCACTGTTTTCAATCAGGAGGTTCAACCAAGTGTCTATTTTATCCTTGCTCAATCTCCCGTTGAACAACACTGGTCTGTCCATTCAATTCCCTCAAAAATCTTGAATGTTTGTTTCAAGGATAACGTTCATTGTGAAGCTCATAAGTCATATGCAACTACCATCGAAGGATTTATTCATACTCAAGAACCTAGCTCAAAATTGAAAATGCAGTCCCTTGTATTAACTGCAGATGGCCTTCAAATTGCGGACACGCCTATTCCTCCTTTAATGCCAGGTGATGTTCGAATAGAAGTCCGTTCTGTTGGCATCTGCGGTACTGACATAGCAATCTGGAAGGGCGATTTTGAAGTCCCTCTCCCACTTGTACTTGGACATGAAATTACTGGGTCTATCCACGAGAGTTCAGTACCTGAACTCACTCTTGGAACATTAGTGACAACTGAGATTGACATATCCTGTGGAAGATGTTGGTATTGTAGGAGTGGGAAACGTCAATATTGTGCGGACAAGGAGGTCCTTGGAATAACACGAGATGGGGGTCTCTCAGAGTACATTAGCGTTCCAGCTGATCTTGTCCATCCACTTCCTGCGGGCGTTGATGTTCTGTCTGGTACATTCGTAGAGCCTCTTGCATCCGCGATGAAAACTGTAACTGATAGTCCTGCAGAAGTAGGCGAACCTGTACTAATCGTCGGAAGCGGAAAGATAGCTTTACTCCTTGCACAGGTCTATGATGCAAGTGGTGCAGATGTATACATCGCTGGACGAAATAGGTGGCAACTAGGACTTGCACGTCAATTAGGTTTATTGAATACAGTTGATGTAACAACAAGTGATTGGAAGAAGAAAATATTAGCTGCAACTCATGATGTTGGTCCTAGGGTCGTTGTAGAGGCAACTGGGAATACTGATGGTATTAGAATGGCATTTGATATTGTTAGAAATGGAGGCATTGTTAATCTTAAGAGCATGCATGGTCTTGATTTCCCATTTGATCCGACGAAGATTGTAAACAAAGAACTTACTGTGTTAGGAGCAAGTAGAGGTCCATATAATAAGGCACTTGAAATGCTTCAGAAAGGTCGTATTGAGGTTAAACGTCTTGTTTCCAAAAGCTTCAGACTTGAAGATGGAACGAAAGCTTTTGAGTATGCAGATCAACCAACAGTCACTAAAGTTGTAATCAATATTTGAGGGGTCCGTGAATGCCACTTTATAATACGGACCTACACATTCACTCAAAGCATTCCATCGGTGTAAGTAAGGAAATGACAGTACCGATGATTGCTAAAGGTGCTTTCGAAAAAGGACTTCATATAATTGGTACAGGTGATGTGACTCAACCGGACTGGCTTCGTCATCTGCGAAAGAATCTCACCTTGAAAGATAACTCGCTCGTTTACGATGCTGTGTCTTTTGTTCTGACTGTTGAAATTGAGGACAATGAGTCCATACATCATGTTCTGCTTCTACCTGATTTTGAGTCTGTCGAAACACTGAGAGATATCTTGAAGTCTTATTCTCCTAACATAGATGATGAATGGGGCGGACGTCCACGTGTCAACGTTAATGGTGAAATTCTTGCAGGATTTGTTCGAGATATAGGCGGTATGATTGGACCTGCTCATGCTTTCACACCTTTCAAATCGATTTTTCGTGAAAATAAACACTCCAGCATAAAATCATGCTACGGCGTTGAAACCGCAAACATACATTTTCTAGAACTGGGTCTTTCAGCTGATTCAGATACAGCAGATTTCATTCCTGATCTCCGGCCACTAACTTTCATTACTTCTAGCGATGCACATTCACCAGTTCCAAACAAACTCGGGCGTGAGTTTGTAAGGTTTAAGATTCAGGAGCCAACCTTTGATGAGCTAAGATTAGCAATTACACGAAAAAAAGGAAGAAGAGCTGTCCTGAATATAGGCCTTGACCCAAGACTTGGAAAATATTATCTGTCATTCTGCTCAAGCTGCAGAAGGACATTGGTGATTCAAACTGGAGCTCAACCACCAAGTTTTGACAATCTGAACATCTACCTCAGTTGCAAGGATGTCACAGAAAAGAAGCGACTTTTGGAAGACATTCACAAGAGAAAGGTGAAATGTCCAGCTGATGGGAAGAAACTCAGACTTGGAGTTCGAGACAGAGCAGCTGCTCTTGGGGATGGAGAGATAAAGACACCTCCTCACCGCCCGCCATACTTACATATTGCACCACTGTTGGATATCATTACTCTATCACTTGAAGTAAAATCATCTTCATCGAAACAGGTGCGGAAACTCTACAACAATATGCGTATGGCATTCGGTCCTGAAACAATCATTCTAACTGAAACTTCTATTACCGAAATAAGTGAGTTGAATGATCGAGTCGCTCAAATGATTGAAGCGTATCGAAACAAATCGATTGGATATATTTCAGGTGGCGGTGGTCGGTACGGTAGACTCATACCACCATGGGAAAGTGATTTGAGATGACTGTTGTACAAGGAATCATTCGCGAGATTGGTAAAAGCCGAACGACTCAAGTATCTGCACGTCGCTGGTATGGGACAACAGACATTGTTGTTCAGGACGAGGAGACAGGCAAGACATACAGTGTAAGGCTCTCAGCTACTGTTATGGATAAACATAGATTTCTTCCACGAGTCGGTATGAAAGTCATCCTTCATGGCTATGTAGAAGAGGCTGAATATGGTCTATCTGATTTTGTTGTTTCACGTGTTACGGACATAAAACATGAAGGCGCTGGTTTGAAACGAGTTTACGAATTAGATTGATTTTATTTTTTTCTTAATCTGATTAAGAAAGCTGGCGCAAGTATCCATTGAGACCTACACTTGGGACATTTGCTGGGTGCTTTTGTGGTCTTTCCAACTTTGAACACAAATTGACATTTACCGCAACTTGCTGGACGAATCAGAAGTTCCTTGTTCTCTCTCTTCACTGATTTTGAGATATGGTCGAGATCCTCATACACAATTGATCTCTTCTTTATGTCAAGTTGCTCACAGATCTCCTCCGCAGTCATTGGGTATTCGGTTCTTTCTAGAAGCTCTGCAATAGTTTCTCTTCTAGTTAACATATACCTTCAACTTTGTTCTGTTCTGAGAAATATACTTTAGGTTGTACAATCTTTTGAACAATCTGTACAAAACGTAGAGTCATATTCAATTTCATCATAATAATTCATGTGATATTAAATGAGAAACTACAAAACTGGTATTTCAAGTAAGGTGGCGGCAGCATTGATAGCGGCTGTGATCTTAATAGCAGGAGTGTATGCTATAGCCATTTACTTTCCAGGTCTAGACAATGGACCACCTCCAGGTCCAAAAAGTCTTGGTGCAATAACTGCTGAATTCCTTAACTCCAAGAGAGATGATGTGCAGTTCTATTTCATGTGCAACTCTACATTTGTGAATGAAGACCTAACAAACTTCTACAATCAATCTGAACCTGGTGCCTATGTCGATGGGGTCCTAATGAATCGAACCGCCACAGGTGGTGATATCGGTGTTTTATTTTCCCCCTGGCAATCAAATATCGTTGGAGCTGGTGAAATCCCAACCGCAGAGTGGGATAGCCTTAGTGGAGCAATCATAGACGATGGAATAGGTCTGATGGAGGAACCAACAACTCCTCCTACCGGATATTTCCCTCTATCCTGGCCAATAACATTCTATTTCGAGATCTACTTTGATGATGGTACCTGCTTCTTTGCAGGCTTTTCCTCGATAGATGGTTATCTATACATCCAAAACGGTACGTGGAGTGGCGAGTTCAGCGACTTTGGATGGCCAATCCCAACCAGTTGGTATTCTGGTGCGTGGCTTTTAGAAGGAGGTTACCTGTCAGTTGGAATGAATGCTATGT
>JBHLQJ010000052.1:0-13942 GCA_048884945.1 Candidatus Thorarchaeota archaeon
GGTAGAAGGTAATGTAGTGGAGCTGATGGACTTTGGAGCGTTCATCAGAATGGGGCCACTAGACGGTCTCTGTCATGTAAGTCAAATCTGTGATGATTTCATCACACAAGACTCAAAGGGCAATGCTCTTCTAGGCAAGGAAACTGGTAGGACTCTAGCAGAAGGAGACATGGTAAGAGCAAGAGTCACTTCAATAAGCTTTGAGTCAGGAAACAAGTCTGGGAAACTTGGTCTAACAATGAGGCAACCATTTCTTGGCAAGATTGGTCCGGACCGTTCATGGGTAGAAGAAGATGTTAGAGCTGCTCGTGGAGAGAAGAAGAAGTAATCAGAGAGGAAACAACAATGACTAAAATGAAAGCATGCAAAGCTTGTCACTACCTCACAGCTGAGAGTATGTGTCCTAATTGCAAAGGAACCAATCTTTCATCTTCATATACAGGAATTGTGGTAATTCTTCCAGGTCGCAGCAAACGTGAAGACCCTAGACTGAGTTCGTATGTTGCCTCCAGACTCAACATAGACAAACCCGGGAAATATGCACTAAAGGTACGTTAAGGTTTCTTGTCAATGGTGAAAGCTTTATTAGCCAACCCCAAGTCGATTGGCTGACCCACCCCTGAGGCGGTCTGACTTTCAGTAAGTGATGCAAAATGAAAATCGAAATCCTAAGTGAACGGGAGAACAAACCTCTTGCAAGGAAGGAAGTCGACTTCAGGGTCGATCATGCTGGGGCAAAGACACCAAGCAGAGCAGACATCCGTGCAAAGATTGTCGCACAGTTTAATGCAGACTCATCATCAGTAATCATTCGGAAGCTGGACACCAAGTTTGGTGTTGGTATAACTGAAGGAACAGCAAGAATCTATTCTAATCCGGATCAGATGAAACGAATCGAACTTAATCATATTGTCAAAAGACATGAGCCAAAGAAAAAGCAAGAGGGAGAAGAAGAATAGATGCCAAAAGCAAACGAATTGTATAAAGTTGACAAGTCTGGCAAGATTACTCGTTCCAAAAAGTCTTGTCCACGGTGTGAGAAAGGAACTTACATGGCAGAGCACTTCGATCGGTTTGCGTGTGGTCGTTGTGGATACACGGAGTTCAAACGTAAAGGGAACTAGTTTTACTCGCCGACTATAGCCATTACCCATCTCACAAAGATGAGAACAATCATTATCATTGTAAGTACAATATCCACAAGAAATACTCCTGGAATCTGAAGCTCAATCCATGCTGCTAGAATGAGTGCTATAGGGAAAGTCACAATGAAAGGTAGAGTTGCTACGGTCAGGGAGATCTCCTCGCTTGATACCATGATGTTTACGAGGAGAAGTAGCCAGATGGCATAGATTCCCATGAGGAGAGCGACTTCCAGTATCATTACGTTCTTGCTCCGATTTGGGATTTATTTGAATCAAAGAACAATGTATGTATCACATGGATGTTGAAGAAGACTCCAATATTATCTCATATCAAAATAGAGTAACAACAACCTTATATGTAAAGTCTACTTTACGTAAAGTGAACTTTACATCAAATTTGGTGATCAGCATGATTGTGAACAGACTGCGAGAACTTCGTGAAGCCAAAATGAAGGCCTCAGATGAATCCGAAACATGGACTCAAGAAGGTCTAGCAAAACGTCTGGGGGTCACCAGACAGACAATCATCTCTATGGAAAAGGGTTCCTACAACCCATCTCTCACATTAGCGTTTAAGCTGGCAAAACTGTTTGATGTAAAGATTGAGGACATCTTCGAATTTAGAGGTGATAAGAGTGAATCGTAGTTTAAAGGCTGTTCTCAGTGTTCTGGCAACAGTAGTAATTGTGTTTGTATTGGTCTGGATTATGGGTCTGACCTCTCTTGGTAGCTATATGGGTGCTATCGGAGGTATGGTTGGCGGTGTTCTTGGTGTAACCTACATGCGGCGATTCTATGATGAAAGATTTACGCAAATTATGAATCTCGCTGCACGCAATGCTTTTCTCTTTCTGGCAATCATTCTTCCCTTGAGTTCTATCGTGCTCATTCAGGTTGAAGAGATTACACTTCAGATGACTGCGGGTCTGATTATTGTGCCATGGATATTGTCACTTGTAATACTGTATCTGTCTTTGTACTATTATTATCGAAAGTAGAGGTGAATTAGAATTTGAGTACAAAATTATCAAATAAGACTCTAATTATAATGGGAGTCCTCCTAATTGTTGGATGGTTCATCGCACAGATCATTGTGAGCATTCTCTTCCCAACTTCAGCAATACCATTTTCAGTCCCGTCATTTGGAGCAGAAGTCGTTTTCATTTCTGTATTAATAGGATTCACTCTCTATTCTCAGAGATTCCGTGATGAGCGTTCAATACAGATTTCTGACAAGTCCGCTCGTAATGGATTTGCATTCGTCCTATTCGTGATTCCGGTCGCTCTCATTGGTTTCTCTGCAACTGACATTTCTTTTGACGCTCTTCTTGCCTTAGCAATAGTATGGATTGGAGCTGTTGCCTTCGCTGGGATATCTGCATTCTATTACTACCATAAGTAAAATCAAGCCTTAGTAAAGAAAGTGGTAGCGGGAATTTGATGTTGATTACTCGGGTATTCAGTATCTTCTCCTAGATAAAAGGAGGACAAGTGCCACCACTGTAAGAGTACCTCCAACAGCAATAGCAATGGATATTGATATGTTGTTCTCATTTAGTCCCTCTGTCGTATTGGTATTACTATAGCTAGGAATGCTGTAAGATTGGATATTGGATAATTCAAAGTTTCCAACACTGTCACGAACAAGGACTCGATATGTGACAGTTGTGTTTTTACTCTGAGGTGGTAGTGTTGTGTTCCATATAGGTCCCAACTGAACCATCGTGACATTGGTCCAAGTAAGATTCCCATCTGTCGAGTATGAGAGGATAACCTCGTCGACTCCATCAATATCAATCACACCGACACTAACGATGACTGTGTCGTTCTCTGTAGGTTCGGATGGGTTGATGTTGAATCCTACCCAGAGGCCTGACTCACTAACTGAATCTGCTCTGGAGGGGTATCTGTCTACACTCAGGGCATCACCAGGTATTCGATAGTTACCAGTTCCAGTATAGTCATCCCAAAAATTGCCTAGACTCAAGCCATCATCCCAAACGTTGTTTTGACTATCGTCCCATGAGTTCCCATCTGAAATTGTGAATCCCTTGCCATTGGAACAAATCATGTTATGATAGATGGCGTTGCCATAACTCCCCATGGGAGGGACAAAGACGCCTTTCCCTTGGTTTTCATAGACTATATTTCTGGTTACAATAGTGTTACTAGACTCTGTAATAGCAATCCCCCACTGTTTGTTATCGTGGAAGTCGCTGAAAATGATTGAACAGTGGTCAGACCCACATAAAGTAGCTCCGAAACCACAGGAGTAGATTGTACAGTTGTCTATTACACATTCATTACAAGAGTAGAAAGATATACTCCGCGCGGTATTGCTTATGGTACCGTCTCGAACTGTCACATTGTTGCAGTCGATTAGAATGATTTGACCATAATCACTAGGATTGATGATTGAGTCTGAAAGGCTAGTAAAGTATCCTATGGGTTTACCATTGACCGTGTTGTTGTAGAGCTGAAGACTGGGATTATATAAAATATCAAACTCGAGACCACTATTCACCATAGTGTTGTTGACCACAATGGTATTTACTGCTTCATAGAAACATAGGTAATAGGACCAAAAGGTAGCTTGGCTTCCATCTATCCTATTATTACTGACTATGCACTCTACTGTTTCTTGAAGACAAATATCTCCTACGATGTTATTTCGATCGATTTCGCAATGACTAACATGGTATAGGTGAATTCCTTCTTTATTCTCATAGATTGTATTATTGAATACCCTGCAGTGCTCCGGGTAATCCTCGCCATAGCAACCGTTTATGTCTATAGCGAGACAACTATCGTAGATTTCACACTCGATGATACTGCAATTAGATGATGAAAAAATGGTAATTGCCAACCACTTCTTTGAAATAACTACTCTCTCAATTATCCCATTGGTGACATCCCCGAAAGTGACGCCTCTATTATACAATCCTTCCCACTCCTTGACAGAAGAGATGTAGCAATCCCGTATGACAAAGAACACATCTGTGTGTGATATATTGATGCATTCTTTTCCGTCAGTGACTATGCTTAATCCCTCAATTATGAATGGGTTGCTCTGAGTACCATTTCCCGGCCATCCTTGGGATTCAAAATCTAGATTCGAGTTGATTATAATCGGGGAATGTGGAGCATATGACGAGATAAGTTGATCTTGATTCGTGGCTGCTGCAATTATTCCGGAGATTGGAGGAGCAATGTTCCCAACGGGAGAGGATGAAAGTACTATGAGCACCAAGATGAGTAGGACCAACTGCCAGTTCTTGATCATTGCTCAAAACCCCTCTATTTGGAACTGCTTTACAAACCGCATTGCGTATCCAATATTCTCATATAAAACACAAAGGTGTTTTGTATTGCAGAACTTCCCAAATGATGTGCAATTCTTGGCCGATTTATTCAATGTGTTTCTTGTTGTTTCAATGGTGACAATCTTCGTACTTGGTTTTCTGATAGGTCACTACGAGGACAAGCTATCTAAATCTTCAAGGAAAATTCAACTTGGTGTTCTAATCATCTTAGCAATAATAATTGGTTTCTTTTCTTTCGTCTACCTATCAAATTCATCTATGTCAATAGATATTCTGTTCCTTATAGGGGAAGTATTGTTCATTATTGGCTATGTACTATCATTTTGTGTCTGGAATTTACGTAGAAAAAGTGGTAGCGGGTGAATTAAATCCTTCTTCAAAAACCTGCTTAGATTGATCTTTAAGGGAGGACGTTCTAATAGATGGTTCCCCTCTCCATCTGCTAAAGCAGTACAGTACGACTATTACGAAGAGAGGCCATATAACAAGGATATTGATTGGAGAATGGTAGCCAAACGCAAATGTCAATGGCAAGACAAAGAGGAGGAAGAATGGCAAAAACAAAACTGCAATGCATACTAGACATATTCGGTAGATATCCCGATCAATCTCAATTACTATCTTGTCTGACGACATGAGAAGATGGGTCCCTCATTACACATCCGGACAATTTTCAGATAGATATTTTGGTATATTGGAAGAAGAAGTGATGGTAGCGGGTGGAAGATTTGAACTTCCGATCTCGGGGTGTCCCGGGCGGAACCCAAAGGTGTTTCCACCATATGAGCCCCGCGGGATAGGCTTCGCCCGGGCACGGACAAATCCATGCAGGACTGGCTTCCCCAACCCGCTTTGTTTACTAGTTGTTTGAACAAACGCAGAAGGCGATTCTCAGCCTAAAACTGCGATGTCTACAAGGGAGGCGGTCACCCGGAGTTTTAAAGTTATTCGTAGGACTTGCCTATTTCA
This sequence comes from Candidatus Thorarchaeota archaeon, assembly GCA_048884945.1. Classification (GTDB taxonomy): domain Archaea; phylum Asgardarchaeota; class Thorarchaeia; order Thorarchaeales; family Thorarchaeaceae; genus SMTZ1-45. The sequence continues at coordinate 5,438 of JBHLQJ010000052.1, forward strand.
CTCTTCTAGCAAACTCAGCACCAAAATTGAAAGCTTGTTTCAGTTCCTCTTCATCTGGCACCCATTTCACAGTGAATGGTTCCATCACAATGTCCATCCTTCCTTCCTCGAAGGACTCCTGTATTTTCTTCACAGCGCCGCCTCCCCAGCCATAGGACCCGAAGGCTGCACACTTCTTGCCAGCTGGTTTCAACACTTCAAGGTCAGAGAGAACAGGAGCTACTGTGGGTAAAATGTCATTATGAAGAGTGGCACTTCCCACAAGAATTCCTCTGGCCTCCAAAAGGTCAGCCATAATGTCGCTGCGGTCACTATGAGGAATGAGTTTCAATATGGGTTCCAATCCCTCACTGTGAACTCCCTCAGCAATAGCACGGGCTATCTTTGTTGTGCTTTCCCACATGGTGTCCCAAGTGATGACTACCTTATCCTGCAGCCGTTCACCCTTAGCCCACTCCAAATATCTAGTAACGATTTGAAGCGGATTCTTACGCCAAATTAGACCATGTGAAGGAGCTATCATCTTGATTGGTAAGCCCAACGCAACAACTTCCTCAATTTTCCGTTGGACCATTCTACTTAATGGCCAGAGAATGTTTGCATAGTATTTCTCAGCCTCTCGCCATAGGACCTGTTGATCCACCTCATCAGCAAAGCGTTGTTCTGCGGCATAATGCTGACCAAAGGCGTCGTTCGGCAACAAGAGCTGTTTTTCTACATAGTAGGTGAACATGGATTCAGGCCAATGAAGCATTGGTGCTTCATAGAACCGGAGTGTCTTCCCTCCCAAATCCAACTCATCTCCGGTTTTGACAGTGTGAATATCCCAACCATCATTGTAGTGTTTTTTAAGCTGGTCAACAGCCTTTGTTGTACAGACTAGTTGAGCTTTTGGAGCCATCTTGAGAATATCGGGGGTTGTACCCGAGTGGTCCATCTCTGTGTGGTTTGAGATCATAAAATCAATTTTTGATGGGTCGACAACTTTGGAGATTCGTGTCAGCATCTCATTTCTGAAAGGACCCATTACAGTGTCTACCAGCGCCACTTTCTTTCCAACTATCAGATATGCATTATATGTAGTTCCATGGTGTGTTGTGTAGCTATAACCATGGAAATTCCGAATGTTGTAGTCTAGAGCACCAACCCAGTATATTCCTTTTAGAATCTCAAATGGTTGCATTCTATTTCCCTCATTTAGAGAATATCATTGTTATATAAAAGTGAGAAGTATCTTGCAAAGATTCTGATATGACATATACATTTAGGAGTTAAGCAAACAGAAAACCATCTGGATCTACATTGGTATCAACCTTGTAGTTCCAGTCTGGGGACTCGGTTTCAAAACTCTGGAGACCTTGGCTGCGATTTATCCATCTCCAGCAGGCAGTAGCGCCAACCATCTCAAGCTGGTAAAGGTTGGCTTTGGTGGCACTATACCTAATCTCAAGAAGAGTCCCTTCAGGAAGACCATCAATATCGCCCACATCAAGAGAGGTACGTCCACTGCGGTCCTTCTCGCCGCACCTCGACAAAAAGTACCGAATCTCTCCGCCATTCATTGGGTTCTTCATGATTACTGCAACATGCGGTCGTGCGACAGGGTCCCACCATTTTGGTATACCGGGACGTCTGATCACATAATCACTGACTGGTTCAATCCGGCTGGGCATGTCCATTTGAATCGTCATCCACTCCGCGTATATGATTCCATATTCTCTATATAAGGTGGCACCGCGTATTACGACCCACCTAAGAACTCATTTTGATGGGCTCTGAGGTCACTCTAAACTGTTAGTAATACCTAGAACTGGAAGAGGCTCTAATTGGCTTACCTCCCCTTCCTCTGGAACATCCTGCCAACTTAACAAATGGCCATGTATGGTGTTCTGGCCAAGTGTAAACCTATCATCAATTAATCTGTCATGTGTCTTTTTTCTTCCTTTTAGAATATTGACTAAGTCATAGTTGATGACAATTTTTCATCAATGCCATTTATCAACCGTCAAGTTTCCTCTTCAAATGGAAAGCCCACTACTAGTTGTCTTCCCTCAAAGATTGAACGGGTCACTTTTTCTCTCGCGCTAGCTAGTAAGCGCCACACGGTGCCTCTACTCACACCTAGCTCGTTACCAGCCTGTTCTTGATATAATCCCTCCAAATCGACGAGTCGAAGAACCTCTGCCTCAGCCAGATCGATGTAAATTGGTTCTTCAAGACCTGAGGGTTCAGGAGTCATCTTTTCTGCTCTAGGTCTGCGTCCAATTTTTGGTTGAATAGGGAACCTACCACGGCCACCTTTTCTTCGCCTTTGCATTTCAATCCCCATATAAATATGGCAGAGGTTTCTTATTACCGTTTGTAAGAATCGGAATACAGGCGTATTAATTGTTCAAATGCACATTTCAGTGATATGTCCTTTCTAGTCGATATGATGGACTGAAGTGTTTATCTTTTGGTAATGGTATAGAATCACTATCAGCGGAGAGTTTTGTCATGGGATTCAGTGTTGGGATTGTTGGTAAACCCTCATGTGGGAAGACTTCGTTTACAAATGCAGCGTGCATGACTAATTTCAAGGAGGGAAGTTATCCTTTTACAACAATAGAGGCAAATGTTGGAGTCACACATGTTCGTACTCGATGTGCATGCGCTGATTTTGAGGTGAAGGACAATCCACAGAATTCAATCTGCATAGACAAGGTCAGACTAGTTCCAATAAAGCTGATTGACGTTGCAGGGCTTGTGCCTGGTGCGCACGAAGGTCGAGGGATGGGAAATCAGTTTCTCGATGATCTCAGACAGGCAGATGTCCTCATTCATATCGTTGATGCAAGCGGAGGGCTTGATGCAGAGGGTCAAGAGGTTGCTGCAGGAAGTTATGACCCGATTAACGATGTGAAGTTCCTTGAAGAGGAACTAGTTGAGTGGATGATGGGCATAATTCAGAAGGATTGGCGGCGAATTACTGGTCGTATAAGATCCGAGGGAGCCAAACTTGAAGATTTGTTACTCGAAAAACTATCAGGTTTGAAAATAACAAGAGGGCAGATTCTGCGAGCAGTGCGTGACTCGAATCTTAAAGCGGAAACTGTTGATAAATGGACTGATGAAGAAACAAAAGAATTTGTAGGCATGCTACGAAAGATTGCAAAACCCATCATCATTGCCGCAAATAAGATTGACAGGCCAAATGCGGATGCTAATTTCAAGCGCTTGCAAGAGGAGTTTCCAGACTATCTTGTAGTACCAGTTAGCGCTCTCACAGAGAAGGTATTGAAAGATCTTGAAAAGAAGGGGGTTATCAAGTACATACCTGGAGATGACGACTTCGATATTCTACAGTCTGAAAGTTTGAAGGAGTCAGAGCTTGAACAATTAGAGAAAATTAGAGAACATATCCTGAAGAAATATGGGGGTTCAGGAGTGCAAAACCTGCTAAATCGTGCTGTGTTTGATTATTTGAACATGATTACTGTATACCCAGTCCATGATGCGAATTCACTTGCCGATAGCGATGGTAATGTGCTTCCTGATGTGTATCTTATTCCGAAGGGAACAACAGCAAAGGAGTTTGCAGGATACATTCACACAGACCTGATGGAGTCGTTCATCCATGGGATAGATGCTCGGACAAAAATGAGAATAAGTGATAAGCATGAACTGAAGGACAGAGATGTTATCAAGATTGTGAGCGCAAAGGGGGCTAAGTGACTTCTTGATCAATAGCAACAACTAACAATGATTGTTCTCTTCAACACAATATATACTCGTAAAATCTCTGTAGGAATCGGTTGGTGTATTGATACCAATTCGCCATGTCAAGGGTTCAATCCGCGCTATACAGATTTAGTGTCTACTCTCAGAAACCAGCTCAAGTATGGATTTGAAAGAATAGCTTCGACAGGTGAGAGACATTGGAGATTTTTACAACCCTTAATGATGCAAAAGAAGCTGGCGGATTTCTTGCCAGATATGGCCACTTCCCCACTATCTACAAACGTCTTGATAATGAATACATACTTGTTAGCAAGGGGGAGTGGCCTCCGAGAAAATCTTGGCCATTTCTAAAATGGGATGGAGAAGACTGGGTGCCTGTGTTGGCACGATTGGATACATTGCAAATGGCTCAGGAAGCAACTGGATTGTTCGTGTTATTGGGACACGATCCGATAGTTGTAGAGTTTCCAGGAATAACTTTTGACATATTTTTGAAAGAGTCGCATATACCTACGGGCGCTTGGATTATTACAGAGTCAAACTCCAACTACTCAGTAAAATATCTCAAGCCTCCCTGTCAATATGAAGAGGAGGAACCTGTTGAGATTCCAAATCAATAGACTGTTATGAACTGGTTCTATGGAATTTCGTTTCCAAGAGTCCAATACTGTCCATTCAATGGTAAATATGTGAACAGAGATGCCTTTGATGCATCAAATCGTCCTTTTTCATCAAGGGTTGACTCATCAATATGCACCGCGACTACTTCTGCTACAAATAGATGGTGCGCACCCAAGGGGATGATTTGAGTGGTCTTGCATTCGATGTTTATTGGACACTCTTTGATTAGAGGCGCTTTGATTTTGGTAGCAGGTTCAGGAGTAAATCCACCTTCTGTAAACTTGTCATGGTCGCGACCAGATTTAGTCCCCGCAAATTCTGTGCCATCAATCTGAGAAGATGTGGGAATATTTAGAGCGAACTCTCCTGCCTCTTTGACAAGCTTATAGCTGTAACGTTCAGGTCTAATACCTGCAATAATAGTGGGAGGTTTACTACAAACATTTGCCACCCATGAGAGTGTGATAATATTGGGTTTATCTTCTCCAGCGACGCTCAGAAGTACTACAGGACAGGGAACTATTGCAGTTCCTGGATTCATTTGTCGTTTCATACATGTGCAGTACTTCAACCATGTTAAGAAAATGTCGGGCCGTTTGATTTAAGACCAAGTGAGATTCGCAGTGCTCTCAGAATAATCCAGAGGGGTGTTCCTATGAAACGCGTACTTTTAGCAGATCCGATTGAAGAGTCAGCTATGGCTAGGATAAAAGCAGCAGGACTCGAAGTTGTAGTGAGAAATAAGGATAAAGATGGACCAATTGAAGCGCAGATTAAGGGCTTTGATTGCGTCGTCGTTAGGAGTGCCACAAAGATAACAAGAGGAGTCATTGAGGCCGCTGACAAGCTGAAGCTAATTGTCCGAGCAGGGGTTGGTCTTGATAATGTTGACAAAGACGCAGCTGATGAACATGGAATTGAAGTCCAGAATACACCAGAAGCCCCGACTGTTTCTGTGGCGGAGATGGTTTTTGCTATGATGTTTGCAATGGCTCGAAATGTCACTCAAGCTGATAGATTTATGAAAGAGGAGCGATGGGAAAAGAAAATACTCACAGGTACTGAGCTATGGAAGAAGACCTTGGGAATTATAGGCTTTGGTAGAATTGGGTATGAGGTTGCAAAGAGAGCAAGAGCACTTGATATGGAAGTCTTGGCATATGATGTGGTGAATATTGACGAACTCTGTAAGAAGACTGGTGCGAAGAAGACCAATCTCAAAAGCCTACTAAAGAGTTCGGACTATATTTCTCTACATGTACCTCTTCTTCCCCAAACAAAAGGGATGATTGGATCGAATGAGTTCACTCTTATGAAAAAGACTGCTTTCATCATCAATACTTCTCGTGGCGGTGTTGTTGACGAAAAAGCTCTCCTCAAGGCACTAAAAGAGGAACAGATTGCTGGTGCAGCCTTGGATGTCTTTGAGAATGAACCACCACTCGAATGGGAACTTGCCAAACATCCACACCTTGTCGCAACTCCACATCTTGCCTCCTCTACAAAAGAGGCTCAAGAACGAGTTGGTGAGTTGACTGCAGACAAAGTCATAGAGGGACTAAAATAGTTACAAAGAGTCAGAGCGGTACACCTTTAAGCAAATGACTAGGGTGACCACTTGACTCTGGACTGTATTTCAGAGTCATACCATTTCCTTTGTGTTGGCGGATACGTCCGCATGGGATGTGGCCTATTAAGGCTGAACCACAAACAAAGCGAATATAATCACAGCAAAGGATGGGATTTCATAATGCCAACGGCATACGAACGTATGAATGAAACTTGGTTAAAGGAACAGAAAAGTCGTTCCGACTTGATTAAAGGCAGGCTGATTGTTTGGAGAAAGCAGGGCAATATCGTAAGACTTGATCGTCCATCGCGTCTTGGAAGAGCACGATCCTTGGGTTATAGGGCAAAACAAGGATATGTAGTTGTCAGAATCAAGACCGGGCGCGGGCCTCGTGAGAAACCCAGACCGAAAATGGGTCGTAAACCCAGAAGTTTGGGTGTTGTGAGATATACACCTCAGAAATCACGACGCTGGATTGCTGAAGAGCGTGTAGGGAGAAAGTTCCCGAATCTTAGAGTCCTAAATTCCTACTGGGTTGGATCAGACCACAAGTGGGTCTGGTATGAAGTCATTCTAGTGGATCCTAATCATCCAGTAATCTACAACGATCCAAATATCAATTGGATTTGCGACCCTGTTCAGAAAGGCAGGGAGAATAGAGGGTTAACGTCTGCAGGAAAAAGGAGCAGAGGTCTACGGAATAAGGGAAAAGGTGCTGAGAAGATAAGACCATCTCTTGGTGCCAAAGGAAATCTGGGTAAGTAGACAAGACTCCCTGACATGGGGGGTTCGTCGTGTCTTTTGTGGCTAGAATTGAAACCCGAGCATACTCCCGGGTTACAGAGGTGTTAGATAGAGTTGTTACAGCAGTTCTCAATCTATACCCCGAAAAGTATCGACACATTGTGGAATTTGATATATCGAGAACTGTAGGACATTCAGGTTATGAGATCCAGGTTGTTGAGTCTGAACTAAAAGACAAGGTAGGCTGCGAGGATACTCTGGACTATATCTTCAGAAGGTTTGATGAAAGAGACCGTGAGCGTCTTTTCAACTCGTTGTCACGTAGATTGAATCAACACTGTTTCTTCTTTATCAGAATTGATAAGCAAGCTGCATTCCTGGATGAAATCGTTTTGGCAAGGGAAGCGGATGTTATTAGCGTCCAAGTGCATATACGACAGTATCCAAGATGTAAACAGGAAGAAGTGATAGCAATGCTGGAAAGACGTCTTCGTGCAGCTGGTGGTGATTCTTAATGGTCATTGACTTAGGAGTATGCATGTCAGACTCGAAACAGTTAGAATCTTTCGTCCAGCTGGCGAGAAATATAGGTTTCACATGTTTTGCAACTAACAATGTCGAAGGTGAACCGGACCAACGACTACAAGATGGTTTCTCTGTTCTGAAAAGAGTCGATATTTCTGGAAAGAGCCTCAAAACAGTAAGAAAACAGGTTGACAGTGTTAGGAAGGATGTAATGATTGTATCCGTAAAGCTTTCCTCAGTTGACTTAGCAAATTGGGCGGCGGAAGACCAAAGAGTGGATTTGATTACAGTGGATCATTCGTTGGAGTATCGGTTTCGTGACACAACAGCGCGTCTTGCAGCTGCGTCTGATACTGCCCTCGAGATTAGATTTGAACCATTACTACGTCTGGTTGGTCTAAACCGCTCAAAGGTCATAAAGCTATATCGCGAAACTGTTCGAACTGCGATTGATGCAGGAATGCAGGTTATCCTCTCTAGCGGCGCCAAGCAACCCCTGCAATTACGACCGCCCATGGCAATGCGGCATATCTGTGAGCTATTAGGCATGGAGCAAAAATATGCAGAAAATGCAGTTAAGCAGGCACCACTGAGAATCGTAGAGAGAAATCGCGGAAGATTTAGTTCCGGTTATGTAGCAGAAGGAGTGAGGGTTCTTCAGGGGGACTAAAAAGTGAATAAGATTCGTAGAAGATATCTGTCATTTTATCTGCATTCAGAAGATGCTAAAATAAATGACAAGCAGATTGGGACAGCAATCTGGGAAAATATGTTGTCGCTATTCGGCGAAGTTTCTGCTGCGGATTCAAAGTTCTACCTTGTTGAGTTTGATGGTGAGTCAGGAGCGGGGATTCTGCAATGCACATCTTCATCACTTGACAAAGTTATCACCTCAGCTGTTTTGATTGGTACAATCGGAAAAAATCAAGTCTTGTTCGAACCAAGGAAGACCTCTGGTACTATCAAAGGTCTAAAAAAATGATGTTTGGTTAGTCAAAGTACATTTCTATTTCTTTGACGTGATCATTCTCCAACAGAAATGCTTTACTCACCCAACGACCGCTATCTTTTGATGCTATAAGCCATACGACAGGATTGATCTTCATGTTTTTCTGATCTCTTCTAGAAGGATATGGCGGTGCGGGATGTGAGTGAAATATCCCAACAAGATCTTCACCCTGCGCTTCCGCTTCAACTAGGAGTCGGTATTGTTCCTCAGGATCTACCATGAATGAGATTGTGCTGGATGATGCCTCATTGTGCATTAGTTCCATATGGCTGACAATGATTGATTGATTTGACACTTTTCCAAAAAGAAGCGCTAC
>JBHLQJ010000053.1:0-9759 GCA_048884945.1 Candidatus Thorarchaeota archaeon
GGTCTAGTTGCGGCACTTGGTGTAGTAGCTGAGAGACGCAAGTAAACTATGAAGAGGGGCTCCTCTTTGCCCCTCTCTCTACTTACTTTTTTTCGGTACTTTCTTCCAATCGTCCAAGAATTTCTTAATTCCAACATCGGTGAGAGGATGATTTACCATCTTATCCAATACATCAGGAGGAATAGTTGCGATATCCGCACCTATCAAAGCAGCCTCGTAGACGTGAATCGGATGTCTAATACTGGCAACAATGATTTCAGTTTCAAATCCGTAATTGCTATAGATTTGAGCTGTTGCTTCAATAACATCCATGCCAACATGGCCAATATCATCCAGCCTCCCAATGAATGGTGAAACGAATGTTGCTCCTGCCTTTGCAGCTAGAAGCGCCTGGTTTGGACTGAAGACGAGGGTGACATTAGTTTGGATGTCTTCATCCGCGCAGACTTTGACAGCCTTGAGCCCCTCCCATGTCATAGGGATCTTAATAGCTGCATTGTCAATCCAACTATTGAGCTCTCTAGCCTCCTTTAGCATGCCTTCTGCATCCTCGCTAATAACTTCAAGACTGATTGGTCCTTTGACAAATGATGCAATCTCATCTATTACTGTCCTGAAGTCACGACCCTCTTTGGCAACGAGTGATGGGTTTGTAGTAACTCCATCAACCATTCCTCTCTCATGTGCCTTTCGTATTGCTTCCACATTGGCGGTATCAATGAAGAATTTCAAATCTCACTTGCTCCTGTCTTGACCAAATCATGGTCTGTAGTACTAAAGATAGGATTCTTGCTGAATTTAAAACGTAGGGTTTGTATCTTATTGCATAGCTTTCTTCATTTCTCGAACTCTCTTTTCAATATCTGGCGCTTTGAAGACTGCTGAACCTGCAATGAAAAAGTCTGCTCCAGCCTTGCGAAGGCTTCCTATATTTTCGAGCGTAACGCCACCATCGACTGCAATTCTGACTTCAGGTTTATGTTCATCAAGAAGAGACCGAAGAGCCGTTATTTTTTTCATTGTTGAAGGAATGAATTTCTGACCTCCAAATCCTGGGCATACACTCATCAAAAGAACTGAATCAATGAGATCCAAAACTCCTTCAACAGTGCTAATGGAAGTAGCTGGATTTAAAGTAATACCTGCTTTTGCACCATGATCAACAATGAGTTGGACTGTTCTGTATATGTCATAGGAAGCTTCCATGTGTGGATAGATGATATCCACTCCAGCATCAATGAACTTGGGAATGTACTCTCGTGGATATGTAATCATCAAATGTGCGTCCAGCGGCACCTCAGTTATTGTCTTCATCTGTTTAGCGACCCAAGGTCCAAACGAGATGTTTGGTACAAAATGGCCATCCATAATGTCAAGATGGAAATAGTCAGCTCCACCTTTCTCAGCTGCTTTGATATCAACCTCAAGGTTAGCAAAGTTTGCAGACAGAATTGAAGGTGCAAGAAGAGGTTTCATGGCTAGCACTCCTAGTAGTCACTGGTTTTTAATCTTCTCTAATCTTAGATTCAATTACATCTGGTGCTTGCTGCACATTCTCATGTTTAATTCGAACTAAAATTCCTCCTTCAATGGATAGACTAGTACCCTTGATTAAACCATTCCATGCGTTCTTGAAGGTGCTGACAATACTCTCAACAAAGCTATCATTTCTCGGTGATCTGAATGCGGTCATTAAGAGCCACATGAAGAAGAGTAATGTTGGTACTACTTTCGAGCTATGGTAAACAATTTGCCAAACTGGACTCCAAGTAATAGGATGAACACTAGAACCGGCGCCTGAGAGAAATGCGACAATAGGTATCATGGGCAAGCTCATCAATAGAACAATCATGACAGGAATCCATCGACCTTTGTCTTCAGGTCGACCTCGTATCCAAGCGAGCACTAAAAGGGGGAGAATAAAGGTATAGTGATGCTCCCAAACATCTGTCATTATGAAAAAATAGGATATTGAGAACAGACTAGCACATGTCCACACGTCGCGTGAGTACAATGTTGCAATACTCGCCAGCATTAAGAAAATCCCAATAAGGAAACCAGTAATGATACTGAAGTCATTGGTTGATTCACCGAGCAAATAGTAAATCAGCATCTTTAATGAATGACTCCCTACATAACCGGATAGGTAAATTGTACGGGCAGTATTGAATCCGAGAAAGAATTGGAGTGACTCCAAACCCGCTGGGACAGCAACAATAGCAATGACCGTCACGACGATAGCCATCAAGACCGATCTGGCTTTTCCTGCACCTAATAGTACAGGAGTGATAAAGAAGGGAATCAATTTAGTAAGTGAACTTACTATCCAGAGGATTGTCATGGTCCATCTTGTATTCTGCCCATTAACAAACGATGGAGTGGTAAGCGCAAAAAACATCAAAATCGCGGCAAAGAGAGTAACTTGTCCTAGAAAGAGTTCGATGTAAATTGGTGTGAACATAAACCACATTCCAATCGCAATGCGGCTTTCCCAATTCGGTCGATTTAGGGTCTTAGCAAGAGATCGCGTCCGCAATGCAGCCATCCATACTGAAACTGTTAATATTCCAACCCAAAGCCAATATGCAAGGATGGGGGTTGTCAAATTAAGAAGAACGCCAAAAGTGTACGCAAAATAGGGAAGGTATCTATAGGGATAAAGATAGGGAACAACTAGAGGGTCCGGTATTGCATAACAGTCGAGACCATTCAAAACATTATTTCCTGCTTGATAGTAAGAGAAAAAATCAGCACCTTGGCCAACCAAGTAATTCGTATCATAAAAGAGCGGATTTAGCAGACCTGTCTGAAGCGAGGAGATGAAAGCTATATGAATAACAATGGCAATTATCAGAAACCCCCAACTAATCCAGCTTCGTATCCGTCCTTCCATGGGCAGCGCAGAGTCCTCATTTCTTAAGGGTTTTACTCCATCAATTAACAATATCAACAATCACAATTAGATAGTTCTTTCTTCTGGGATGGTCAAAAATAAGATAACTCACTTATTTTGAGTAACAAGTTTATTTCAGACTGAGTTTCGTCTTGCCATTGATTTCATCCTTGGAGGTTTTAAGTTGAGAACTGTAGTGGCTCTCATCGATCTTAGAAAACATCGGAAAAACCCAGTATCTGAAGCTATTGACCTAATTGGTGGAATTGATGATCTAAACAATGCTAGCCGCGATGCAGTCGTCAAAGTTGGTGTTTTCGGAATCAACACGCCACATTACTCTACTATCAATGTTGTACGTAGCATTGTGGATTCATTCAATAAATCGCCCACAATCTATTTGGCGGAATCTGATAACTATCAAGGATTGGCAATCGAACGCCTCCAAATCTGGAAAGAATTATTCACAGAACGAGTTATCCCATTCGACCTTTCAAGAGACACTGAAACATTCCAGTTACCAGTTGAGAATCCTATTCGAGAGATAGTCTTGGAACTTTCAAAGGTGATTCTAAAACCTCGAGCGTTCATTTCGACACATGTCTTGAGAAGTTATCATAAAGGGAGCATCTTGAAGAATCTCTTTGGTCTCCCTCCATCATCAAAGAAATCACAATATCACAAGAATGAAATCTTCTACAATTTACTAACTCAACTATACCAAGCAATTGGCGGTATTGACCTTTCAATCTTGGATGGTAGCCGCTTCTGCCACCATATGGATAGTTTGCCCACGGATGTCATAGCAGTCGGTAGGGATGCTGTTGCAGTAGAAACAGTTGGTGCCATACTTGCGGGATTAAAGATGTCAAAGCATGAAACCATCAAAGCGTTTGTTGAAAAAGGTCTTGGCATCGCAGATATCGATAGAATAGACATTGTGGGAGAACCACTTGATGCTATGAAACGGAGATGCACTGAAACATTTGTCAAGCTCAAGAGAAGATTCTCAGAGAGGCCAAGACCTTGGTCACCTACAAGTGCGCTCAGTAAACTGATCAATAGCGGGTTCTTTGAATCTCCTAACAGGAAGACTACTGCAGAGGTTGAAAGAGCTATGATTGAGGATGATGGTCGTGCAGAAGGTCGATCAAAGATTATCTATACGAATCTCAAACGAAGAGTTGAGAAAGGAGTGCTACAGGGAGAAAGAACTGATGATGGTTGGGTCTTCTGGAAGAAATAATCTTCGAAGGTATCATTCTTTAAGTCTGAGTAGCCTTTTTTTCCATCTGCATTCTATGATGTCTACTCATCAAAAATACTGTAAATAAACAGAGAAAGATTGAACCAAAAATACTAGGTAGTGTCCAATCTATTGTGAAATACCAAGCTCTGATTATGTCCATAGGGACCATCACAGCTATTGGGAATAATCGGATATTTGGATCGAATTCCGGAATGGAGTTCCAATTAATATATTCATATGCGATTGTGATATAGAGAATCTCTCCTTGTTCTACATCAAATGGAAAAGGTTCCAGTAGTGAGTTACAAATTTTGAATACTTTCGTAATGTTTGTATGCCGTACGCTCTCATCAATCGTGTGCTGATTCACCTCAATCCAAGAGGTATTGTCAAGAGATAATAATAGTCCAATTATATTGTTAAGCTGCTCTGATTCAGGCAATCCTCCATACCAAGTATACTCGACTTTTAGACACACACCCAAGAGATCAAGTTCTATTGTAGCATTATTCAGGCTGACATAATATCCAGCTTCTAATGGTGCTTGAGCAATGATTGCTTTATTCTCAGCCATGCACGGAATGCTGCTACATAAAATCAATCCAATAATCAGACATGAAGCCAGAAATGTTGTACCACTTCGCATGGAATGCCCCAATCATTCTATAACACTGTACCTATTGATTTATCGATTGTTAGGATGGTGTACTAATTCTTGCGACGTTTGATTTCATCCTGAATCTCTTTTAGCTCTGTGAGCGCGTCCAAGGGTGTTGTCCTATCAAGATCCATATGCTTGATTCTCTCTACCACAGGATCATCAATGACCAACGCTTCAAGACTTGCCTGTTCAGTATCCTCAAAGTCTGCATCGGATAAGTCAATTGCACTGACATTCTCCTTCTCAAGTTTTACAAGTAACTCCTTCGCCCTTTTGACAACCTGATTCGGAACACCAGCGAGTGCTGCTACATGAACTCCGTAACTTCTGTCTGTTCCCCCATCCACTATTTTGTGAAGGAAAATAATCGTGTCACCAGTTTCCTTTGCTAGTGTGTGGACATTCTTGACACCGTGATATTGCTTAGCCATATCCGTGAGTTGGTGAAAGTGAGTTGCGAATAGAGCACGTGTCTTCATTTGCACTATACGCTCAGCCACAGCCCATGCCAGTGCCATTCCATCGAATGTAGACGTGCCTCTTCCAATCTCATCTAGGATGACCAAGCTCTTCTCAGTGGCATTGTTTAGAATGTTTGCAGTTTCTACCATCTCAACCATAAACGTACTCTGCCTTGCTGTCAGATCATCAAAAGCCCCTACTCGCGTAAATATCCTATCAACAAGACCTATCTCTGCACTCTTCGCTGGTACAAATGAGCCCATTTGTGCTAGCAAAACGATGAGTGCGCATTGACGCATGTAGGTACTCTTCCCTGCCATATTTGGTCCCGTCACAATCATCAGAGTGGTTCCGCCATCACCTATCTCAATACTGTTTGGAACAAACTCATTGGGACCGAGCATGACTTCCAATGATGCATGCCTACCATCAGTGATCCTAATACGAGTGCCTTCAGTCACCTTCGGCCTAGAGTATCGTCTCGTGACTGCAACATCTGCTAATGAAACAAGAACATCTGCAACAGCAACAGACTCTGAGTCCTGTCGAAGAATCGTAGTAACGTTTCTCACTTCTTCCCGAAGACTCTCGTAAATTTCAAACTCAACCTTATTGATGCGTTCTTCACCTGCAAGAACGGTAGACTCTTTCTCCTTCAACTCAGGCGTGATATATCTCTCTGCATTTGCCAATGTCTGTTTTCGCTCATATTCGGAAGGGACCATGTTGAGATTAGCCTTTGTTACCTCTATGTAGTAACCAAAGACCTTGTTGAAGCCAACCTTCAAGGTTTTGATGCCTGTTCTTCGCCTTTCAGATGCTTGAAGTGATGCAATCCATTTCTTATCAGATGCAATCGTATCTTTCAACTCATCTAGTTCTTTACTGAAACCTTTGAGTATCATCCCTCCATCTCGTACCAATACAGGAGGGTCATCAACAATAGCATCCTTGAGTGTTTTGTGTAGGCTTGTCAAAGGATCAATAGAGTTCGCAGCGGTTTTCAACAGTTCGCTCTTGCAATCAATCAAGGATTTTTTGATCTTAGGGATTTTTGCCAAAGCGTATCTTAATGCTAGAAGGTCTCTTGCATTCGCTGAGCCAAAGACAATCCTACTTGTAATCCTTTCAAGGTCTCCAACATCTTTCAGGCTCCCAGATATCTCCTTACGATAGAGTGCGTCTCTCGCGAGCTCTTCAATTGCATCCTGTCGCAACTCAATCTCTTTTGTGTCTTTTAATGGTCTCAGCATCCATTGTTTTAGTTTTCTTTTTCCCATTGGAGTTACGGTCTTTGAAAGGACAGACAAGAGAGTCCCACGAGCACTTCCATCTCTAGCGTTCTTTATGAGTTCTAGATTGCGTTGTGTTGTCGCATCAACAATCATATGATTTTCTACATTGTAGGTACGAATGCCTGATACAGTGACTACTCCAGTTTTATGAACCTCGTTTAGATAAGCAAGTATTGCGCCTGCTGCACCAAGAGCAACACGTTTCTCACTCAATCCGTATCCATCGAGTGTAGTGACTCGGAACTGTTCTTTGATTCTCTCTTCTGCAGTACGTGCGGAATAATCTGTATCGTTCCTGAATGTGATTCTAATATTCAATTCTTCTAGTTTCTTTCTCAGTTTTGATTTCTTCACTGAGTCAGGCAAGAGCACTTCTGATGGTGTGAACTTGCCAATCTCATTCAATGTCGTTTCACTCTCAAAGGTTGCTTTGAACTCAGAAGCAAGATATTCTCCAGTTGATACATCTACAGCTGAAATCCCAATCAGATCCTCGTGTTGCACCAAAGAGACTAGGTAATTGTTGGTTGTGTCGTCTAGCATCGTCGTTTCGAGAACTGTACCAGGAGTGATCACACGGACTACATCTCTCTTAACTAGTCCTTTAGCTTGAGATGCATCTTCCATTTGTCTAGCAATCGCAACAGTATAGCCAGCTTGAAGGAGCTTTGCGATATATGTGTCAACTGAATGGTTTGGTACACCACACATTGGCCATTTGTCTACTCCTTCTCCCCTTGCTGTAAGTACAATATCCAGAATTTTACTAGCAATCTTGGCATCCTCATTGAACATCTCATGAAAATCTCCTAATTGATACATCAGTATACAATCAGGATATTGTCTTTTCAACTGAAGATATTGCCTTTGCATTGGGGTCTGTTTACTCACTCTTACTCCCTGCTAATCATTTCAGCGCTGGACTCTCTAATAATCGCATCGACAAAATCGTTCCGGTTGACTTTTCATGAAAGGAATAAAGAATGTCCCTAAATGGACAAATATCCTTTCAATTTGCAACTTACAGTCCATGATTTTATTCTTGAAGTTACAAATCATTATCGGATAATATTTCTAGGTTAAAAGGAATAATTAAAGTGTCCATTTAAAATCAATAAACAGTGACAAGGTGCAACATTTGAGAACGAGAATTCTAGGACTTTCTGGCAGTCCAAGAACTAGCAGTAATACGGCGATACTTGTGGAAATAGCCCTTGAAGCTGCTGAAAGAGAAGGTGCAATTACAGAGTTCATCGACTTATCTTCTCATAACATCAAGGCTTGTGAACACTGCTGTGAGTGTTCCAAGGCTGGCAAGTGCAAGCTTGATGATGACTTGAATAAGATTGCTGAAACCATGAAAGCGGCAGATGGAATCATCATGGGGTCTCCTGACCATTTTGCATCTGTTGCCACACCAATGAAGAATCTAATGGATCGTACTGGAAGATTTCTTCACCTAGAGGGAAAAGTTGCAGCAGGCATAGTTGTAGGCCGACGATCAGGACTTGATTTAGCTCTATCTCATCTTCTATTCTTTTTGTTAGTCAAAGAGATGATTGTGCCTGGAGCAATATACTGGCCAATTGGATTTGCCTTGAATGCTGGTGACATCAGAGCAGATACCGAAGCTCTATCAATGGCTTCTCAAATTGGAAAACGAGTCACTATTCTAGCAACAACCCTGGTTCGAAACCCAGTGCCCTGGGCTCATGAACCTCGTCCATCAGGTCAAAAAGTTCGCTTTGGAGATGAGTGGAAGTAATCATCTCATGGCGTTACAGTGGAAGTAGTTTCATACTTGCTTGGGCATGACGTCAGTATATCTGTTGCATGAATAAGATATGCAGATTGTAATGTACCAATAGCAACTATATCTTGGCCATCTATCAGGTTAGGTGTTTCACCAAGAAGCAATACAGTGATTGTGTGGTTCTCACCTTGCATAACAAGCGTGACGTTTTCAATTGTTGTGCTCAATGACCCTGCAAGATAAGATCCCTTAACCTGTATTGCTCGATCCATGTATGAATTTGGGTCTTCAACGACTTGATCTACACTGAGGTACGGATCGACAAAGAGATTCAACATAGCAAATGCCACGAATCCAATAGTTGCAACCAAGATGATTGCAACAGCTGCCATTCGTGTTCTCTTGTTCATTTCTACTGATCCCTTTCCACTTGCGATTCCAAAATCTTTAGTTGCTTTTCAATTCCTATCATCCTTAATAGGAGATACACCAGGAATGCGAAGATTCCGCCCCAAAAGATTACAGCCACTACAAATAGTTCAATCTGTTGCATTTCATTAACTCCTTGACATCCTTATTCTCATCAATTTTTCATGCGCTGTATCAACCTTGTATGTTAAGTCTATCAAAATCAAGGCTATCATAGTAACAGCAATCATAGACACCATCAATGTCATAGCATGTTCGATTTCCATCTGAAGTCCTGTAGGCTCAATGACAATTGGGTGCAATGTTTCCCAGATTCGAATTGAAAGATAGCTCAATAATACCATCGGAAATGCTATAATTCCAAAGATAGAACCAAATTGGGCTTTGGACTCTCGGTCACTAACTGAAGCTCTGTATGCAAGGATACAGGCATACCCTATCCATAGAATGAGTGTTGTTGTTTCACGTGGATCCCAATTCCATGGAGTTCCCCATGCTGCATCAGCCCACATCATCCCTGTGAGGAGTGTGATTGTTGTGAATAAAAGTCCTAATTTGAGTGATGCAGCTCCCAAAATGTCATACTTCAGATCTCCCCTCAATAAATACATAGCACCGCATACAAGTGTTCCGCCAAAAGCTCCATAGGCAACAAGTGCCGGGGCAACATGTTGAAAGAAAATCCGGATATATTCCAAGAGTTCTGCTTCTGGTGGTGCAAAAATCCATGTCATATAGACATATAGAAAGGATACCGCAGCAGTGATTCCAAGGAACATTAATCGGTTTCTGCTCAAGTTCATTCAACTCGAATTGCTGGCGGATTTTGCAATTTCCAATATGAAGGTTGCGTTAACGACGATGATTCATGGTGAAAGTGCAAAATGGAAAACTGATGCTGAAAGTGTCAACATAGCTATCAGATGGGCGACTAGTATTTCAAATATTAACATAACAGGAATTAAGCCCGGTCCTAAAACAATAATTTTTGTTATCTCTATCAGCAACATCAAGCCC
>JBHLQJ010000053.1:9769-13893 GCA_048884945.1 Candidatus Thorarchaeota archaeon
GTTGGAAAATATACAAGGGGAAACACAGTAGCTTTCGACTCTGATGGCATTGTGAGAGCTGATGCCATCGAACCAACAGCTGCTAGATCTAATGTTCCAACAAGAAATGTTGCAACTGCCAGGGGTAAGTCATTGATGATTGAGAATCCAAATAGAACAGTAATAATTGGGACTAAGAAGACCTCTACTAATCCCATCAATAGAAATCCATAGATCACTTTTCCCAAATACACAGACCATGCTGGTATTGGTGCAGTAGCTAGTCCTCGCAATGTGCCGGTTTCGGACTCGGAGAGAAAAATTGGCGCAAATCCAAACATACCTGTAAAGAATATTATAACCCATAGCAGAGCACTACCAATTTCCTCTGAAACTGAGCCTCTGGTCACTACTGCAAAAGAAAACGCAAGCACTGCGATAAGAGCAAAAAGGAACATAGAGAATGCTTCAAACTTTTTACGAAATTGAGTTATGATATCTTTTTTCGCGATTGCCAAGGCAGCGCTAAAACCGGAAGTCATTTACTCACCTCAGAGGGTCTGATCAAACTCAGAGATTGGACCTTGGCTTATCACAACGCCTTTTCTAAGTGTGACATATTCGTCGCACAATGCTGCTCCAAGAGCTAGGTTGTGCGTTGTTACAATTGTTGTTCGCAATTTCCTGTGCTCGTTTAGGTATTCCCAAAAGTCTTCAGTTGTATCTTTATCCAGCCCACTAAATGGTTCATCTAAAAGCAGCAATTCTGGATTGTGTATTAGACTTCGAACTATATCGAGCCGCTTCTTGAGTCCTGTTGAGAGATTCTTCACAGGTTCTTCAAGCCACGTCTTTATACCAAAACGTGGTGCCAAATCATTGATTTGGGATTCGATGAAATTAGATGATAACCCGAACAATTTGGAATAAAACTTAAGATTCTCGAAACCAGTGAGTTCTTCATAAAGAAGAGGCTTGTCTCCCACCAAACCGATGCGTTTCTTTACTTCCTCTGATTCTTCTTGGGGGTCATAACCCATTACAGAGATACTTCCTCCATGTGGTCGAAGCAGGGTTGATATTACACGCATAAGTGTAGTCTTTCCTGCGCCATTAGATCCAAAAAGCCCTTGAATTCCATTCTTCGAAAAACTAAGTGATACCTCCTTGAGAGCCACTCTATAACCATACCGTCGTGTGAGTTCAAATGCTTCCACGGCTTTTGTCAATGGGAAGTTCACCTTTATGCCTAGCTCAACGCTCTTGGCGCCCCTATTTAATGTGATGGATGCATCGTATGAGATTTTTCATTTTTTGGTTGTCTAACTACAGAGCAGTTGTTCACTCTTTCAACCTAGTCCCATCAGACTGATGAATAGATCCTCGATATTGAGTACTTTGATGTTAACTCCTCGTTTCTTGACTGCGTCCAAGAAATTGAGCTTGCAGAATACACATGACGAAACAATTGATGTGGCACCAACTTCAAGCGCCTGATTCAGTCTTCGTGCAGCAACATTAATTGCATTTTCCCCAAACCCTGCTTTGAACCCTCCTCCAGCTCCACAGCAGACACTGTTTTGCCTGTTACGTTCCATCTCAACAAACTCGAGACCAGGAATGCTTTTCAAAATCTCTCGTGGGGCTTCGAACACTCCAACATGTCGACCAAGGTGACACGGATCGTGATATGTCACAGTTTCAGGATAACTTCCTTTCCATTCAAGTTCGCCTTTCTTCAACTTTAGAGCTAGAAACTGAGTAAGATGTTGTGTGGAGAATGGTAAAATTCCATGTCGCTCTCTGTAGAAGCGAGGCCAATCTAGTGTTGCCGTTCTATAACAGCCTGAGCATGAGAAAATAACATGTTCAATACCTCGAGCTTTCATTTGTTCAACATTATGGAGTATGAACTTTTCTGCTTCTAGTGTACCAATGTAATCCATCTCACCATCTTCAGACTCTTCATATACTGGTCGAGTTACTTGTCCTGTTCGAATCAGCGGACTGCAGCAGCAGTATTCATCAGCACCAAGAATCTGTGGCTCTATCCCGAAGTAATTTAACATGCGCAAAGTTGCATCAGCGATTTCAGGTCTTTTGTAAGATGCTGTACATCCAACAAAATAAGCCCAATCCGAATCATCTGAGATTCGTGTGTCTGGTTTGACCCAAGCGCCTCGTTCCTTTGGGTCTTCACCAAATACATTGTTGTGCTTTAGCGCCATATCTCCCATAACGTGAAGCTTTCCGTATGGTCCTTTTCCTAATTGTACAAGTTTCTTCCTTACATCCTCAATTATTCTCACATATGGAACCTTGATAGGGCAACGCTCTACACATTGCTCACAAGTACTACACGCATAAACTGCTCTAACGAAACTTTCGTCTACAGGAAGGTTCTTTTCGACATATGAACGCAAAAGCCGAAGTCTTCCACCAGCAAAAAATGCTTCAGATTGGAACTCTTCGTAGCTAGTACATGTCCATCTACAAGTTGAACAATTGCTACAAAGAACAATCTGGTTAGGATCTACATCAAGTTCCGAAGTAAAGAATCTCCTCATTTACATACTTGCCTCCTGATATGACACTGGAATTTGTAAGATATTCTTCGCTCGCCGCACTAGTGCCTGTAATCTTCTAAATCTACCATTCATCGTGAACATGAGATTCATTCGAGTATAGGACATGTTACAATGAGTCAACTTATCTGGGTTCATTATCCCTTTTGGATCCCATTTCTCTCTAAGTTCTTTATACCGCTTGTAATCTTCTGGCTGATAACGTTCGATATAGACTGTGTTCTGGAGACCTAGTGTGTACAAAGTTCCTCCTTGTCTATACATCATCTTTACTAGCTTGTGAAGCATCGACTTTCCAGCCATGAAATGCATCCACTCTCTATGATCTGAAGGAGCGAAAGCACAGAGCCTGCCCATCGATGATCCACCAAGAACTAGATAGAAGCACGAGTTAATTCTAAAGTTGTTTGCTATTCTATACATTCTTTTTACTATAGGTTCCACATGTTCCAATGGGACCCAGAAATTCTGCATTGATAGTGTTGGAACCTCCAATTTGAGTTTCATCTCAACAATATTCCTATCTTCCCAGTTCTTCTGATAGTAATCCTGCTGCAATTCATGACCACCGGCTACTTCGAAAATTCCGCGCGCGGTCTTTATCGATTCAATCACTTCTTCGGAGGTTCCACTGTATGTGACCATTATAAAGAACAAACCAGGTGTGTTGGGAGGAAGACCTCCCTGTATTCGCCATTCATATTCTAAATCAGTAAGTCGAAGATAGATTGGTTGAGTCTTGGTCTTGCTGAGTCGAATAAGAACATCTATGGCTTTTCCTAACTCTTCAAACGCAAACATCAATCCCTCTGTTGATTCAGGAATCGGGAATACTTTCATTTTGATTGAGGTGACAACTCCAGCAATTCCAGAAGTCCCATAGAAGGGCATCATATCTTCACCAGTCACAATTTCTATTGTGCCATCAGGTCTGACAATTTCCATTTCTAGTATGTTCTCTATCATCGAACCATATTTTGGAGTACCAACACCTGCCTTTCCACCAATTGCTAACCATCCCGCAAGTGTTGATGCAACGCCACTCTGAGGCGCTACTGGAGTTGTAAGACTATGTTTTCTCAGCTCATTATTTAGGACCTCCCAAACCGCTCCAGCCTCAACTTTAATCCACCCTTCTTTCTTATTGACTTCTTTTATTTTGTCCATCCGTTTTGTATCAAGAACAATGCCACCTCTCGTAGGGCTTGCTGAGCCGTAGTAGCAAGTCCCTCCTCCCCTGGGAATTACTGGAATATTGTTTTTTGAAGCGAAATACATGATAGCTGCTACTTGTTCACTAGACTCCGGCCAAGCTACAAAATCAGCTAGCCATTTCTTCTTCCATCTATAGTGATAGTAAGGAATACCTGTTGTGTCCCCACTTGCAGAAAGACGTTCTGCTATAAGATCGCTGACCCATGACACTTCGGATAAATCTTTGATTGGTTCTGTCGTACTCATCCTTGAAACACCTCTAAGCAATGTATTGTATATATCCCATAGCAAAAACAATAGTCCAACATATTGCAGCTACTAGTCCTGGAATGTGAGTTCTTATCC
>JBHLQJ010000054.1:0-7641 GCA_048884945.1 Candidatus Thorarchaeota archaeon
TATGCTACTGAGAAGTGTATTCAGCTGGGTGCAAAGGTTATAGCAATGAGTGACTCGACAGGTTGGATTCACGATCCAGATGGTATTGATGAAGAAAAACTGGCATGGATTATGGATTTGAAGAATGTTCAGAGAGGTCGTATCCAAGAATATGCTGAGCACTTCAAGGTGGATTACACAGAAACCAAAAATGGGACTCCATGGAGCCTTAGGTGTGATATTGCCCTTCCAAGTGCAACTCAAAACGAGGTTGATGCAAATGAAGCAAAAATGCTTGTTGATAATGGCGTGCTAGCTGTTGGTGAAGGTGCCAATATGCCGACAGTCCCAGAAGGTGTTGAAATCTTTATTGAGAACAAGATTCTCTTTGGGCCTGGGAAAGCAGCTAATGCTGGTGGCGTATCAGTATCAGGACTTGAGATGGCTCAGAATAGTCAGCGTTTCTTCTGGACCCGTGAAGAGGTTGATGCCAAACTACACCAAATCATGCAGAATATTCATGCTAATGCCTACAAGACATCAGAAGTTTTCGGTAAGAAAGGTAACTATGTCATTGGTGCGAATATCGCAGGGTTCCTGAAAGTTGCTGACGCAATGATTGATCAAGGTCATCGCGCATAGATCGAAATTTGTAGTTCCCATTTTTGGGTACTGCAATTTTTCCCTTTTTTGAATTATTGAGTAACTATCGTTTAATAATTTCTAAAAGCTCAGCGAGTCTTCGTTTTACATCAGACTCAACCGTACTAAGTTCAGCGAGTTGTCGAATATGCAAAATGCGACTTTCCCTATATTTTTCTTCAGAAATTTTTCCTGTTCGACGTTGGATTTCGAGCTTATCTGATTCAGCGTTTATTTCGTTTCGTCGGGCTGTTACCAAATCAAATCCTTGCTTTAGGGACATCCATTCAATCATAGCATGGGACTTTTCTTCTTCTAGTCTCTCTCTTCTTTGACGTTCTTCTTCAGCTTGTTTTAATTGCCTATTAGCAGCGCGAATTTCCTTCTGAATCTCATATAATCGACTCTCTACTTCTCTTTTCACTTGTACAATCTGAGTGGATTCAGACCATTTCTTACGGTATAATGTGATGTGTTCTTGATCCGTGACTTCACCATTTTCTAGCTGCCGATCAATTTGACTTAGTTCTGCTTGCACATCGAGAAGTTGTTTCTTTATCTCATCATACGATTTCCTAAGAGAAATCCACTCCACACTATATTGAGATAATACTTCTTTTGGATCGACATAGTATTCATCCTTTGGCGGAGCTCCTTCATGATGACTCATCTTATCTGACTCCAATAGTTTCGTTCCTCAGGAAATGCCTGACTTAAGGTATTTTCTAATATGCTGTGCATGCTATTCTAAATTTGATTTTAAAAAACCTATCCGCTTAAGAGGCTGATATGTATCATCCATAACTGTTGTGCTAAAGAGTGAACATCGACATCGACCTTGTTCCAAAAGATGAAAGAAAAGAAAAGCCAAGTGATGTTTTGCAAGTAACCTTTGGCACCATCTTTTCTGATCATATGTTTTCAATGGTTCATGATGGGGCTCATTGGACAAATGCAAGGATTCATCCATTTGGCCCTCTCTCCCTAAGCCCTGCTGCATTATGTCTCCATTATGGACAGGGAATCTTTGAAGGGATGAAAGCTTACCGCAGGGGTGAGCGTGTTCTTCTTTTCCGACCCGATATGAACTTCAAGCGGCTCAATTTATCTGCAGAACGGATGGTGATGCCAGAGATAGATATTGACTTCGCTTTGCACTCCCTTAAGGAGTTACTGAAGATTGACTCTGATTGGGTTCCTGAAGTGGCAGGTAGTTCACTCTACATTCGCCCTACCATGATTGGAACTGAGCCCAAGCTTGGTGTTCGTCCTTCAGCTGTGTATCTTTACTATATCATACTTAGTCCAGTAGGTCCTTACTTCAAGGAAGGATTCGCACCTGTGAAGATTTTTGTTAGTGACAAATATGTTCGCGCGGTAAAGGGTGGGACGGGTGCAGCAAAGGCAAGTGGAAATTATGCTGCTGGTTTACTTGCTGGAACAGATGCGTCCAAGGTTGGCTGTTCTCAGGTTCTATGGCTAGATGCTCTGGAGCACAGATGGTTAGAAGAGATTGGTACTATGAACATTGTAGTCCGATTTGATGATGAAGTTGCCACACCTCCACTCTCAGGTTCGATTCTTCCCGGTGTCACGCGTGATTCAGTACTTACATTATGTAAGGACTATGGCTATTCAGTAAATGAGAGACAAATATCGATCGATGAGGTGATTGAAGGTATCCACACTGGCAAAGTCCTCGAGATGTTTGGTTGTGGAACCGCTGCAATCATAGCTCCAGTTGGCTCTTTATGGTTCAACAACCAGCCAAATCAGATTGCCAATGGTAAAACTGGCAAATTGACTCAGCAACTCTTTGATGATCTAATTGGTATTCAGTCGGGCGAACGAGAAGATCCTCATGGCTGGGTTGTACCTGTGGAATAGTTCAGTACTACCGTTACTCGAGACCTAGTTCCTCACGTTCAGCATCAGAAACATCTGGTTCCTCAGTTTCCAAGCTATCCCAAGCAGGAGGCGGGTCTAGCGAAGAATCTTCGGAAGAATAGTCTGATTCATCTGTTTCTTCAAAGTATTCCATTGGTGGAAGTTCTTCCTCTTCTTCCTCTTCCTCCTCCTCATCAATATCTTGTAGTCTGAATTCAGCTACAAGTTTTCCTTCTTCTATCTTCTCCAATAACATTCTGAACATTCGTTCAACAACTATACTTCGACCCTTTGCTTCAAACTCGATATTACCAATTTCGAATTCAACCTCACAATAGTCGATTTTCTTGCCTTTCTTTTTGTCTATGCCTTCCTCGATATTTTCTTCCTCTGACACGATATTCACCGGTTTCGTTTGTAGTACCTCACTCCTAATAAACCGTATCGATACTCCGAAGCATTTTAGTGTTGAATTGATAGAATGACAATGCAACGAGGTGGACTTCTTGCCATCACATCTAGTCGTTGACTTTACAAAATGTACTGGTTGCCGCATCTGTGA
This sequence comes from Candidatus Thorarchaeota archaeon, assembly GCA_048884945.1. GTDB lineage: Archaea > Asgardarchaeota > Thorarchaeia > Thorarchaeales > Thorarchaeaceae > SMTZ1-45. Next base: position 3,071 of record JBHLQJ010000054.1, read on the forward strand.
GATTGCATGTTCAGCAAAAAAAGAAGGTCGATTTCAGCCAAGTCTTGCAAGACTCAAGATTGTTCGCTATGATGACCTTGGAATAGACCTACCCAATGTTTGTGGTCCCTGTGAGACTGCTCCTTGTGTAGATATCTGTCCAGTATATGCAATACGCCGAGATCCAATAACAAAGATGACATACCTAGATGAAGACAAGTGCATGTTATGCAAGTCTTGCGTTGGAGTATGTGTAAATGGAGTCATTTTGCTAGATACTCATAGGATGAAGATAATCAAGTGTGATCACTGCGATGGTGACCCAGAATGTGCTAAGGTTTGTCCGACTGGAGCAATCAAATACTCTGAGGTTTCTGTCGCTCCTTCAATCGATCGTCATAGCAAGATTTCAAGTTACCTACGAGAAATTGAGAGAACTGCCCAAGAATCTAGTGGAGTTGAATAAGGTGACCAAAGGCGGGTACATGGGCAAGATTCTGCGTATCAACTTGACTGACAGTAAGTCTTATACTGATTCACTTCCAGCGAAATGGATACGGGAGTATATTGGTGGAGATGGGTTTGGTGTAAAGATTCTCTTTGAAGAAATACCACCTGGTGCTGATCCATTAGGAGCAGATAATAAACTCATTCTTGCAACTGGACCAATCACCGGTACCATATGGCCAATGAGTGGACGGACAGTTTTCATATCGAAAGCGCCTCTTACTGGCATTTGGGGTGAAAGCCATGTTGGCGGTTTCTTGGGACCTGAATTGAAATATGCTGGATACGATTTGTTAATCATAGAAGGAAAATCGGAACGTCCCGTCTATATCCATATTGAAGATTCACATGTAGAACTTCAGGATGCTTCCAAGCTGTGGGGTACAACTACTGATAGGACAACTATTAACATCAAAAAGAACCACAAAGATCCTGATATGCAGGTCGCAGCAATCGGCCCTGCTGGAGAACGCCTGGTGCGGTTTGCTTCAATCATGGTGAATCACGCTCGAGCAGCCGGACGTACAGGCATGGGCGCAGTTCTTGGCTCTAAGAATGTAAAAGCAATTGCAGTTCGTGGACATGGTGGAATTGACGTCTATGACCATGAGGGATTCTTCGAGCTAGCAAAGAATGCACATTCAAGAGTTCGTGAAAATCCACAAGCGCGAGAGATGGGCAAATGGGGTACGTGGATTCTTACTGCAGTAAAACAGGAGATTGGTGAATTACCAACCTATAATCATCGCACCGGTGTTTTTCCTGGTTATGAAAAACTGACTGGAGACTACATCAGACCAAGATTCACAATTTCTGATAGAGCCTGCTTTGGCTGTAGTCTTGGTTGCAAAAAAGTAAATTATGTACAGAGTGGACCATTTGCCGGTACTCTTGAGGAAGGACCTGAATATGAAGGATTGATGGCTTTTGGTAGCTCACTTGGGATCGACGATTATGCGACCACTCTCAAGGCAAATCAGATTTGTAATCGATATGGGATGGACATTATATCTGCAGGAGCAACAATTGGCTTTGCTATTGAGGCCTTTGAGAATGGTATCATCACAGAGAATGACACAAATGGTCTCAAACTAGAATGGGGAAATAGGGGACAGGCTATCCATCTTTTAGAAATGATTGCTGAACGAAAGGATTTCGGGAATATTCTAGCAGAAGGTAGCAAAAGAGCTGCTGACACTGTTGGTAAAGGCTCGGAAAAGTACGCCATTCATGTAAAAGGAATGGAGGTTTCTGGTCAGGATGGTCGTACTCATCGGAGTATCGGGTTAGGTCATGCAACAGCTGCAAGGGGCGCTGACCATCTCAGAAGCTTGGTTGTTGTTGATCAACTAGGGTATGAGGATGTTGCCGCGAAGAGATGGGGTGCTGACAAACTTCCTGAGATAATCGATCCTTACACTGAGAAGCATAAGGCAATCGCTGTTTTTGAGAGTGAGAATTCATATTGCATTAGAGATACATTGATTGTTTGTTGGTATTCGGTATCATGGCCACCAATATTTTGGATGGAAGACTTTGCAGAAATGTTGCCTCTTGCTACTGGTGAGAAGTACTTAGGTAAAGTTAAGAATCTGATAGAAATTGCAGAACGTCAAATTACATTGAAACGTCTTTTCAACAACCGAGAAGGAATCACGCGCAAAGATGATAGACTTCCAGATAGGTTTACAAAAGAACCAATGCCAGAGGGTCCAGGGAAGGGACAGACTGTTGATCTTGATCCCATGCTCGATGACTACTACAAACTTAGAGGCTGGGATTTGGAAACAGGTCTCCCGACGGGGAGAACAATCAAAAGACTCTCATTGGAGTGGACTAGAGCCCACTCCTAATGAGTTTTACATACGGATATAGTCAACCCGATGTGTGCTACCGCAGGACGGGCAGGCGTATTGGTCCGGACCGGTCCAATCTATCTGCTCCCATGACATTGGAGCGGAGCAATTGATGCATCTGTCTTTGATGACGGGTTTAACAAATACTGTGCCTGCACTTCCCGCCCCAGCTGCAACCTGCATCTCTTGAGATGTTTCTTGGGCAACTGGCGTTGGTGTGACTGTTGCACTATCGCTGACATAATACTGCGATAATGGATGATGAGGTGCGATATAGCTATACGGTCGAACAAGCCAGTCTAGATGCTCCTTTGAAATAGGACTCCATGCACGAGTTTGCCATACACTTACTAGATGATCCTGCCGTGGAACTTTTCCTTTGATTTTAAATTTACCAGTTGTTGCCTTTAGCTTGAGTTCATTTCCTCTTGCTTCAAATGTTTCAACCATATGAAGTGGAAAAATGAACATCTTCTTTGAGCCTGCGTCGTATTGATAGAGCCTATAGTTTGTAAGTATGAAACTTCCTGGATGATAAGTAAAGACCTCTTCCCCTTTCAGCCATGCAAACGTCTGATAGAAGTGTCTTGAAAATGGTCTATGGAACCCGATTGAAATCCATCGATTATATGGGTGTTCAGGATGTATAAATGGAACCCCACTCACTTCACAGATTTTTCTCTGTCCTCCAACTCTGAGATTATCAAACTCACGAATTCCAAGAGCAGCTCGTAGCTCCTCCCGTCTTGGCAGTGTTCCTACAAAGTTGACAATTCCATTTGCAACCTTACACATCGCAGAGTTTGGTGTCAATTTGTACTCTTTGATAATGTGTAGTGGAAGACTTGCACTTGTCCGTGACCCTCGATCAAACTGTATCCATCTGTAGTTGGTCAGGATATACTCTTGGTGTTGACTAAGGACACGTTCGTTTTCAATTGGAATGTATACTAGTGATGACACTTCTATTTACACCAACTAATTAATTGGTCTGGATGTATAAGAATGCCATTTGCTAATTAAACCTTAGCAGTAGGGTCTTTGAGTTCATACTCACTGCAACGGGTTTGACATAGACTGTCTCGGTATCGATACATATAGAATATCTTCGTAACCGAGCACTCCGTAGCCACTTGGATTTTCCAATCTTACATGGTCATCGTACACTTCTTGAACCCGTACATTGGGTATCTTGGCAAGTGTGTCTTTTTGTTGATATCTCAAGTATACAGTGAATGTCTGTCCCGTATTTTTCAGATCTTGAAAGATGCTCCTCCAGTCTGGCATTCCTTGCTTCCTCCAGTTTGAAAATGATGAATGCTAGAGCCATTTAATACTTGCTGCTCAGGAGCTTGTTACGATATCTGCCCATTCTTGGTGATATGTGGATGAAGACCCAATCTCCCAAAAATGGACATGATGATATCTAGAGGCATCTCTTCTCTCAAATAGAGATAGACGTGAGTGAAACATCCCCTTTGGCAATCAGATGCTCCGAATCCCTTTGGACCAACCTTAAAACCAATATGATTTGCTATACTTTGTGCTAAATCACATTCTACAGACTCTTTACTCTCAGCCCAAATTGCTACTTTGATTTTTGTAGCCTCGTCAATTAGATAGTCAATATGCCAATAATTTGTTTTTTCTTTTCGAAAATGCCTTCTCAATCTATTCTCAAGATTTGTCGAACCACTCCCCATCGCTGAACCGATGTATACCCACTCTCCAGGTTCTAATACTATTTCATCACCCGATCTTGTTCGAAACTTAACAGCATGCCTTACTTCTATAATGAGTACGTATACACCTCTCATCAATCAACCTCACACATAGGATAATAGATTCTATTTGATGTGGAGTTTTTTTAGACTTACCCATAGACGATATTATCATAAGTGTTGAAGGAGAGATTCCCACTGGACAAATGCAATCGATTGAAATTATACCTGGAATTCAAGTGGTGCGAGGAAAATTCGCGGATGAGTTTGGTTTCATTGCCAGCTACCTGATTATTGATGAGAACGAAGTTCTTGTTATTGATCCAGGAACTGCAGGTGATCCAGGAGATCAGCTTGAAAAGGCAATAAAGAGTCTAGGTCTGGACCCTAGGAATGATCTAGTAGGCATTATTTGTACACATGGTCATCCAGATCATGCTGCAGGAGCCGGACGACTGAAGAAGTCGGTAGGAGCTCCTATCATGATACATAAGGAAGATGCAGAACT
>JBHLQJ010000054.1:7651-13882 GCA_048884945.1 Candidatus Thorarchaeota archaeon
TCATAAATGCTTTTTCTCTGTTTTTCTTCAAGGGTAGCGCGAATCTTCCCCTTTACTTCTTCAAACTCCAGCAGACTTTCTGAATAAACGACTTGTAATGGACCGAGCTGAAAGATTCTCAATGAAATTCGATAAAGGTCCCCTTCGTGTTAATTATCGAGGCATAGATGCTGATGAGCTGATCTCTCATGGACAAAGCATCTCAGTTGGTGAAACAGTACTCAAAGTAATCCATACTGGTGGACACTCTGCAGGACATTGTGCTTTCTTTGATGTAAAGCGAAAAGCTTTGTTCTCAGGCGATGAAGTGAACAATTTCCCAAATGATCCTCGCAAATTCTATGTTGACAAGACTGGCAGTATTGTGGCAAAATTGGCAGCATTGGAAACTCTGTCAAAAATAGGTGCTGACCATGTACTTCCTGCGCATGATTCGCCCCATATTTTTGCTGATGCTCGTCTTCAGTTTGAAGCTGTAAGGGATGGAGTAATCCATCTCCAAGACACGGTGTTAACATTGCTAAGTGCTCGAGAAGATGCAGACATTGAACAGCTTGTCTTTGACATCAAACAGTCACGAAGTGTACCTGTCCCATTAAGCTATGATGCATTACTGACAACAACATTGCATGTGACATTAATCAGTTTAAGTGAAGCAGGATTAGTACGAAACATTGGAAATGGAGTCTGGACTACAATCGAATAGCTGACCGAGCTAGATTCAAAAGATTGCGATGTGGTTCTGAAATATCTCTCGACTTTCGCCTTCATAAAGGAGAGTATACCTATGTCTGATCATAGAGATGAACAAGCATCAAGTACGGTTGAAGCTATTCGAATGGCATCCGCGTCCGTCTTAGGAACATCAACTGGCCTCGGTTACCCAATAGGTAGTGCGATAGGTGCTGGAACTATGCTAGAACAGCACTCTGATTCAATCTCCATGAACATTGTTCCACTAATTTTCAAAATCCGTGACACTCTAATGTCTTCTGAAGGATTAGAGCTTCTCTCAATAGAATGGAACCTCGATCGGACTCCAAGCCCTGGTGTACTTCCCGAACAGCTTGTTGTAGCTGGTGGTGCTGAAGGTGGAGTTGGCTCTCACGTCTGTGTACTGAGCTGGGAAAAGGGCGTTGTTGATCCATTCAAAATAAACAATTACATGAAAGTAGTTTCCAAGAAGATTTCCGATATTGAAAGTGTTGTTATCAACAACCAGCTGAACTATGACTTGGAAGGTCTCACAGTCCTGAATAAGTTTGCAGACCGATTGAATAGTGTGCTGTTTGTCGATATGTTAGATCGCAGATTTCAAGGTTCGTGGGATTCTTTACAAGTAAAACAAGATCATGTTGATGTCGACCTAATTGCAAAAATGATCGTAGTGGATGATTTTACACTTCAGCCCCCAGGAATAAAGATTGTAGGACGTAAAAGTCTTGAGTTCAAGTTACCCAATGAATCAGACGAAAAGCTCGTATCTCATTTCAAGCGACGTGTTTTGACACCAAGTGCTATTGAAATCTTAACGAGGGTCGTACCAGAAACTGGTCAAGCTCTTCTTAGTGAACTCAACTACTATGCCTATGCTATTGAAGAGTCAGAAATTGTTAATGGAGTTGTTGGTGTATTAGGAAGCTTTCTTGGACAGCGAGAGATTTCCTTGGCTGACATCGACTCTTTAAAGCCTCGAATAGATGAGTTCGTAAGTAATCTTATAGAATCGGTCAATTCTCTTGAGCACATTGTTGAAGAGCATCTTACCTCTGGAAAATCTTACACGATCGAGAATCATAAGAATGCATTAACTTCTGCAATTTCTTCGCGGAGTGAGGTTTCTGCTGGCATAAAGAATACACTCGTAATGGAAATTGTAGATTGTATAATGAATTCGGTTTCACGCGAGTTTTCAGACTCTAGTGAGATTCGAGCTTGGGAGCTCAAAGCTACTATGAGATATGCGATTGCTTATGCCAAAAGGGTTTCTCAGTATTTTTCAAAAGAACTTCATCAATACCTAGTAGCAAATGCGGCAAAGAAAGCATTCTTCACCGCTCTCCAAGATTTCAAAAATGAAATCGTCCAAGACGAAATCAGTTCCACCGATTCAACATTGTTTAATTTATTCTATACTGAAATTCAAGCACAATTGAATGCGGCTTTCTCAAAGGAAGAATTTGAGGGGTCCAAGTACGATGACTTCAAGCAATTGATGGATGTAATTACTCGAAAGTTAATTGACTCTTTCAAAGCAATTAATATATGGGAATTGATTGGGTTCGAGAGTGTAGCTGAAATTGCCAAGAGCGAGATTGTGCAGAAATATTCCTTACCTGACTCCGAAGAAGTAACTGATCATGGAAAGGCTATGTTAACTCTTCTTGATAACTTTCAGGAACTCGTTTCTGACACTATTCCTGATGTCGCAGATACTCTCCTCTCTAAACCATTGATACGCCGCATCATTGACAAAATGCTATCTGAACAAACCAATCTTGCAACAGAGCTTGAGGCTGCTGTTGAAGGAGCTGGCGAACGGTCTGATGAGTGGAAAAAAGAAGCAATGGAATGGGTCAATAACTACAAGGCAGGTTTGAATGAATCAATGACACGTTCACAAGCGCTCCTAGAACTGCTAGATTCAATCCATGAGATTGTTGGAGAAACAGTCACTCCAAGTGCAATGGTTGACCGAGCTAAATTTGAAGCTGATCAGCGAGAACAAATCTACCTCTCAGAAGTACAAGAATGGGAACGTGAATGTCAAGTTATCCAAGAAGAAAACGAAGCTATCCGTGCACATAATGCAAAACGCGAATCACTACTTGTACAGAAGACCCAACAATACGAGGCAAGAATGCGAGAATATGAAATTGCTCTGAGGGACTACATGGAGCAACTAGAACGATACAAAGCTATGCAAGCCACCCAATTTGCAAGGACACCAGAAGCCATGGAAGTTACATCTCCAGAAACTTTGATTTCTGAAGAAACTTTGCCTCCACCACCGACAGAACCTGTAAAACCTTCTGCTATAGACACAGAGTTGCAAGAAATTCGGACGCAGTATCCAATTAAAGAAGAGATAGCTCCACCGCCCAAACCTGAACCAGACCCTTCACTCAGATATTACGTCGAGCTGCGAGATCTTCTCCAGAGTAGACTTAATCAATTGAAGGAACGGGAGAAAGATATGGAAGCCACATTTGCAAAAAGAGTTCTAAGACTTCAAGCAGAAGGGATTGGAGCAGCTTCAATGATAGGACTTGATATAGGTGGTGACTTCATCGAGTATCTAATGGGTTCAAAAGTACGGAGTCTTGGAAAGCTTCTTCCTCGAGTTGCACGTATGTATTTGCGAGACCCGAAGGAGAATGAACTACTATACCTTGTGACATTTGAACACGGAGTAAACGAGTTGACTGTTTCAGTTGGGAACACATTTTTGAGGTGACGGCTGGTGGCAAGTTCTTGGGTTTTAAAAACACGTCAGATGAGTGAGGCTGGAAAAGAAATCCTGCTTAGAGAGGCACTTGCCTCTCACATGCGAAGCACTAGAGACCGGCAGTTGTTCCATGAGCTTCTCAAAGATGCTCAACCGCTTAGAGATGTTTTCTCCTTCTTTGCTGCATTCTATCTTCATAGCTATCAAGGCATTCGTCTTCTCACTCCATCTGAGGAACCTGGTGCCGGTAGTGATATGAAAGATGAATTAGGAGATGAAGAGAGGCGACAGCTTGAGCTTGAGGTACGCCAGCTCTTTTCGGATAAACAACGAGAGGAGATTGATATAGCAAAATTAGCTAGCGAGCTGACTATTCGATTTGTAGATGAACTTGGTGGGACAAGTCCTTCTCCTACTCACAAAGAAAAAATCATCAACCTAGTTAAAGACACACTGAAACAAATCCTCTCTGACTATAATCCAAATCATGATATTGATCTAATCTTGGAAGTGACTAGTTGGGGCGATGAATGGAGAAAAGAGCTATATACTAAAGCATCAGGACTAAAGGAAAGCGCCTTATCTCTTAGAGAAGAATTACTTCGCGAGCACCCGTCAGAAGTTCCTGAAACGACAATTCTTCGAATGGGTATTGAAAGAATTCTTGGTCAAATAGAATATGCCAAAGGACACTTAATTGATGCATCTATTCCTGTCAAGAGCTGGGACGAAATTGCAGCAGCAATAATGAAGAGGTTTTGTAAACCTATAGATTCCTTGAAGGGTCTCAAAAATGCTCACACCATAAGAATACACATGCTCGAGGCTCTCGGAGCTGAATTCGACACTCCCACTACAATCGAAGGTTATGAATCCAGAATGGGTCAGGTTGTTACTACAAAAGCTGCAGAAATTCTATCAAAAGATCCCGGCTATGCACTTGATACAATCTCAAGTTTTCTGAATGTAAGTGTTGATGATATTAAAGCACAGCTCCGAAGGAAAGGGATAAGCGATCAGTCTATCATTGGCCCAGGACTCAAATCCTTAACTGCTGAACGCATTTCTGACACAACGAAACTCGAAATTAGCAAAGACGAATTTGAGATGATTGAGCGTTCACTGAAGACCTTGGAGAAAATAGAACATACTCTAGATGGACCTGTTAAGGGAATGCTCCGTTCTAAAGGACTTCGTGCCACGGAACTTGAAAAAATCAGCATAGAGCTCTTCACCAAAGATCGATCAAAGCTAGTTGGTATAGAAGTCGAGGTGCTTGAAGCTCTGAATAAGAAAATGCGAATTCCACCTCCTGAGGAGATTATCCGGCTTCTAAAAACGCGTGAAGATGTCAAAAGCGGTGCTCTCAGTTCTCTTGGTATTTCATCAGCGCGTGATTTCAGTCAACAAAGAATTGAAGAAGAAACAATCCAAAGTCTTAGACTAGATCTAATTTGGCACTTCACTATTGGTATGCTTACGAATCTTACACGAGTTGTTGAATCCTACATTCGATCAAAGCAAGACTTGCTTAGAATAAAGACACTTTTGAAAAGCATCTATGAAGACACTGATGTCGTTTTACAATTCCTTAGGGAAGAGATTCTGATAGACCTTGTTTCCATGAGAATCTATGAAATGAAGATTGTTTATCCTGAATTAGAAGCAAAGACAATATGCAGTTGGATGCACGCTCGGTTTTCGAGTAAGGATATTGTAGCAGCTGGGAATGAGCTTGAAACTTCAACGAGTCCTGTTTTTGATGGGATTATTGACAAATCGCTAGATACGTCAAGTTTGGAGTTTGACAACTATGCGATCGCATATGACATCATGCAGCGGTTCTTGAAGCAACAACGTTTGGAAAAACTGGCTAAGGAAGAATTTGCCTTCGAAGCTAAGCAAAAAGAGAAACGCAGAATTGATGAAAAGAAAGAGGGCATTGATGTCTTGATGTACTTACACAATAAAGCACGCACAGTCTTTCGAGCAATAAGTAGAGTTGGAACCTCCGGTCTTGAATGGACACCAAATGACACAACAAAATGTGCGAATCTTTTGGCATACTACATTAAGACAAACAGAGGACGCAAGATATGCACAGCTTGTGGATCTGTAACTGGTGACGCGAAATGTTCCCAACACGGAGGTAATTTCATTAAAGATTCTACTGATATGGAAAATCTTTCGGTATTCATTATGCGAAGTCTATTCGAAATAAAAGAGGGACTAATTGGCGAAGGTCGGGGAGTTGAGCCGATGTCTTGGGATAAGGCAAAATCTACAGTTGAACGAGAGATTGGAACTCTTAAAAGAAGGGGTAAATTAACTTCTAAAACAAATCTAAAGGAACTAATGCCTGGAGAAATAAACTATGTTGTGGGTCCTGCTATTTGTGCAATTGTAGGTAAATACTTCAATGAATCACTTGTTTATGCAGCTCGAAGAGCTGATATTGCTTAATTCACTTGTGAATCAATTCTTAACACTCTGTGATATCCAGTCAAAATAGTCTTGAGACCCCCATTTTATAGGAAGAACGATAAACTCTGGAACCTCATAGGGGTGATTCTTCTTCACACACTCCCAAAGAGCCTCCGAATGTTTTGTTTCTGTTTTGATCATCAACAATGATTCATCATCTATAACTATCTCATTCTTCCAATGGTAGATACTTGTTAAGTTATGAATTATGTTTACGCATGCACACAATCGTGTTTCGACCAAGATATGAGCTAACTCTTTACTATTTTCTACGGGACAAGTTGCACTCACAACTTGTC
>JBHLQJ010000055.1:0-13759 GCA_048884945.1 Candidatus Thorarchaeota archaeon
GTCGCGCCACAGCAACAGCCAAGTCGTGAGCATCTGGATTGGCTTGAATAACAACATTGTCCCCTCTCTTTACTTGTGTGCTATAATCAACGAGTATCTTTGCATGCTCGACTATTTTAGGATTCATTGTAGCAATCTCCGTATTTTTTGTTTTACATTTCGTAGAAGTATTTCCCCTTGCTATAGATTACTTCATCACCAGCGATAATCTCTCCTTCATTCATTGCCTTGATCATGTCAACATGAATTGCAGACTCATTTGTTCCATTATTCTCTTTGTATGCTTGACCAAGAGCACAATGAATTGTATCGCCTATCTTCTCATCAAATAGCATGTTCAAAGTGTATTTCTTAATCCCTCTATTGGTGCCAATTGCCATCTCACCAAGTCGGCGAGCCCCCTCATCGACTTCAATAATTTCCTTCAGTGTTTCTTCAGCTTTCTCAGCTGAAAAGTCTACGACTTCTCCCTTTTCAAATTTAAGACGGACTCCCTCGATAACCTTGCTTTGTTGAAGGAATGGGATGTCGAAGTAAATCTTGCCCTCAACAGTATTTTCTACAGGCGCTGTGAAGACCTCGCCACTAGGCATATTGTGTTTACCATCTGAAGCTACCCAGAGTCTTCCATCAGTCGAAGCATAAAGGTCCGTTTCTGGACCGATGAATTGAATATTCTTGTGGCGTTCGAGATGTTCCTTCATTTTGTATAGAAGCTTGCTCTCTTTCTTCCAATCGAGAAGAGTTGCTTCATAAACAAAGTTTTGATACTCTTCCATACTCATGTCCGCTTGTTGAGCGAGAGCGTGTGTGGGATGAACAGTCAAGCACCATCTCTTCGATAGATATATCTCTTGTACTCTTTTCATAGCAACGCTTCGTTGAATCACTCGCTTTGGATCAACATTAGCTAGTGCCTTTATGTTGCTTGGTGATCTCACTGCAATGAGAACATCAATATTCTCAAGAAGTGCTTCGTAGTGCTTTGGAGCAATTTTGATTGTATCCTGATCTGCTCCATCAAAGAAAGCTTTGTCCATCTCCTCGGTACTCATCAGTGTGATAGGTATGGCACCTTTCTTGGCAATTTTCTTATATAATGCGACAACAAGGTCATGAGATTCGGGGGTCGCGCGGATTCCAACCATGTCCCCTTTTTTGACTTCGGTGCTCCAGTCAATAAGAATTTTCGCATGTTCCTCGATACGCGGGTCCATTATTGTTCCTCAGGAATATCCAGAAAATCCATCCATCATATAGCTTCCGGACTGTGCTATTTGCAGATATGAATACAATCTAGACTTCTCGCTTCTCTGTTGCGTGAGTCGCACCACAATACGGACATTTTACAGTAAGAGGACCAACCCATTCGATTCCCTCAGAACTTAATGTAGCGCCACAGTCTGAGCAGAAACGGGGAGGTTCATGGATGAATGTCTTTTCCTTGGGTGCATCCAAATTACGTTGTACCATAGGTCCAAAAAGTCCAACTCCACGAGTAGGCATAGCATCCTTCATACCATACATTATGATTCCAGCTCCAATGCAGAAGCTCAGCATTGGGACAACCATCACCCAGAGCAATATTGTTCCAACATTATGTGTATCCAACCAGAAGAACTGCATAAATCCCCCAAAGAAGCCACCAATCATGACTATTATGCCTATAATCATGGTTGCAATCCGTTTACCTGATGACAAAGTTGGTCTCCACCACTCAATATGCTATGCAGGATATAGGTTTCACTATGACGTCCCCTAGTCAATATTAAGACGTGAAGTGCATGTTATTATGGGTATACAGTAACACGAGTTTTTAATACTCGATACTATCTGAGAAGATTGAGATGGATTTAGCAGGCCTTGTTATCGTTATCATCCTTGTTGCCACATTACTGATAGTGCTATCAGAGAAAATTAACGAAACTGCAGCAGTTCTATTTGCAATGTCTCTTGCTGGATCCATTCTTTGGTTTGCCTACGGATTTACATTCCGAGAGTTTGTTCTCCTGATGCAATGGGATACTATACTCTTTGTCACAGCCATGCTAATTGTGGTTGCTGTAGCTACGTCATCAGGCATGTTCCAGTATATTGCTTTAGTTCTTTTGAAAGGCACTCAAGGTGAGCCAAAGAGGATTTTCATCACATTCATGGGTTTTGTCTTTGTCATCTCACTATTCCTAGATCCATTACCTACAATGTTAGTAATGGGTGTGTTCACTGTTGAAGTTTGCAAAGTAATTGATCTTGATTTCCGACCAATCCTAATATCAGAGGTTGTTGTTGCTAACTTTGCTTCTATTCCTTCATTCGTAGGATCAATTCCGAATCTTGTTATCGCCGTCTGGGCTCAAACTGACGTCGCGTTAATGGCTGTTGTATTATTCCCCCTGTCCATTATTCTATTAATAGTCACTCTCTTTATTCTTCTAAGATGGTATGGTCCGCAATTTGATGCAGAAATTTGTTCGGATTGGAATATGCTCAACATGGTTAAACCAGGCACCATGATAAAATCAAGACGTGACTTCTATCTCTCAATTATAGCTATGAGTATCCTTGTGCTTGCTTTTACGATTGGAGCATTGAGAGTTGAAGCTTCTCTTATAGCTATGATGGTAGCTTCAGGAATGCTGGTTTTTACTCATGAGAGATCAGAGAAATTAGTTCAACAACTATCATGGGGCACAATATTTTTCCTTGTGGGTCTATTTGGGCTTGTTGCCGCCCTGGAAAGGTCAGGAGTCATAGATGAATTCGTCGGGAGTATAACTGGTTTTATTGGAAACAACATATTTCTTGGGATGGGCTTTCTCATTTGGATTCCCGGCTTCTTCCTTTCGTTAATTGACAACGTACCAATCGCTGCGCTTTTAGCTCCACTTGGACTGAGTCTGGGACAATCAAGTGCAAATGCTATCGTACCTTTGACCCTCTACATTGGGATCAATGTTGGAGGATACATGATCCCATTTGGAGATGCACCTAACATGATTGCTGTAACTCAAGCTAAGGAAGGTGGTCGTCCAATTAGCTTCCTTGAATTTACAAAAGTAGCCTTGCCACTTGGTTTTATCCATCTGGTGATTAGTACTATCTACTCCTTTTTTGTGGCGCTTCTATTCATATGACTATGATTGAATCCAAAATTCTACGCATTAGATTACATTCATTTAGCTCATTGGCTCATGTACAATATATGAACGAAATACTGACTGCTGCATTGAAGAACTCGATTAAAGGGCAACATGTCCATGTAGATCCAATGGATGCTCTTCTAAATCTCAACTTTGAGATGGCATCTAAATTGCCCAAGAATAGTGAGCATTCTTGCTGGCATATTCTATACCATATTGTATACTGGCAGGATTTAATGCTTGAAGCTCTGAGAGGAAAGAAGGATATGAACTGGCCTAAAAATAATGAGGCAAGTTGGTTAAAGAATCTCCCAAAGGATAGGGAGAATTGGGATGAGCTTGTTCAGCGATTCATATCAGGAATCGAAGAAGCATATCGATTAACAGAAAAAATTGAATCTGTTGAAGCCTTACCATCTTGGCCAAAAGTTCCTCCATTTAGAGCCCTAATGGTTCTCAGTCAGCATAATTCATACCATATTGGTCAAATTGTAACCACTCGGCAAATACTAGGTTTCTGGCCTCCTACATCAGAGTACAAGACATTCTAACAACATTTTCTTTCGACACTAGTAGTAGTCTTCTTGACTCGCACTAAGACAGAATTGAAACCAGGAGTATGACCAAAAGCAGTATGTTTGTCATCAGTCAGGTGGTTAACGTTCCCATCTTCATTCCACCAGCCATCTGAAGACCAGACTACTCTTGGGTCAATATCTTCAGTTAGAATAAGCTCCATATTCTTTACAACCCCCCTTTTTGATTCGACATCAACCCTATCGCCATTTCTTAAACCAAATTCCTCAGCTTTTTGGGGATGCATTCTAAGAAACGCACGGTTTTTCCCTGCTTCTTTTTTAGTTGGCATTTTAATCGGTTCCGTAACAACATCATATGGACATACATCTATGCCACATTCTCGGCAACCGATACATTTTGTAGGGTCCCAAATTGGAATGAGCAATCCTGTGATTTCAAGTGGAATGTGAAGTCTTTCATTAGTCACTTGTACCGCCAATCCACCAACAATTTCTCCCAATTTCTTTCTTAGCCTAGCCTGTTCTTTAGGTGCTTGTTTAGTACCTTGCAGAATGATACTTGTACTAGGTTGAGTCAAGGTGATAGCTTCATCAGGGCATTCCTCGACACATTTCTTGCAAGTCGTACAATGAGCATAACTCTTCACAGTACCACCCACTTCTAGGGTAGTATATTGTGAATGTAGTCGTTCTCTTAGGCGTCCTGTAATCATGATAAATGGATATTCCTTGAAGACTTCAGGGGATGAAACTGGACTCTCTACTGGTTCTTCATGGAATGGTAGTGGATCGAATCCCTGATTTTTTAGTTCCGTAGAATAGAGTTCTATTTTTCCAGTTTGAGTGGCGAACTTACGATCTATGAATGGAATTGCTGGACTTCTTGTCCTGATTCCTTCAGGTTTCTCTAATAGTAGCTCGAAATTGATGTCTTTGCAATCTTCACTCTGAAGTGCAAGCTTGATTGCATCTAATTCGGATAGTTGAAAATATTCTCCAAGGCTAAGTTTCTCAGAAACTCCCTTCCAAATATCTAGTTCACTCTTTACCTCGCCTAGAGGCTCTACAAGCTTTGGTGCATATTGCACAATTCTATGAAGTTCCGAATGAACCAGATTATGATGTTCAAAAATGAAGGTGGCTGGAAGGACAATATCGCAGAGTTTTGCAGTATCAGTCATTTCAAGATCTATACATACCTTGAATGGAATACGGTCTAGTGATTCCTTTGCCTTGTTTGTGTTTGGCCACTGGGTCATAGGACTAGCTGCCTGAATTATTAGAACCTTCAGAGGACTCTCCTTATGTCTAAGAATATAATCGGGCAGATAGGTACCAGATGGGACAATTGGTTGTTCATTTTCATCCAGCAGCTCAGGAAGGGTCACTGCTGAGCTATTAAAGGGACTATTGTCAGATGATAGATACTGAAAACCACCGCCTGATACTCCAATATAGCCACAAATAACAAGAAGACTGTGTACTGCTCTAGCAGCCCACGTTCCATTCGTGTAGTGATTCATCCCTGCAGGCGCAGTGGTAATCAACGCTGGACCATTTGTAGCAATAATGGTTGCTAGCTCTCTAATAGTACTCTCGTCTACCCAGGTGATTTCATTTACTCTCTTCGTGTCATATTCTGACGCACGTTTCTTGAATTCCTCAAAACCATATACATAGTCCCTAACAAAATCATGGTTGTAGAGGTTTCTACGAATGATTTCATTAGCTATGCCTAAAGCCAAAGCCCCATCTGTTCCAGGTCGTATTGTCGTATAAAGATCGGCAATCTTTGCATACGGTGTCTTTCTCGGGTCTATCACTACCAACTTTGCACCATTATCAATGGCTTCTTGGATTACACGCTTGCAATGGATACTTGATTCGAATTTATTTGTTCCCCAAATGACAATGCACTTTGAATTAGCCCAGTCTTGAAGTTCATGTGGTGGAAATGGGCCAACATTAAATCGAGCTCCTTCATATGCTCCTTCAAAACAGATTTCAGCTATACCCGGAATCATTCTACAACCAAATGCGTTTGCAAATCTAGCAGCATACCGGGGAGCCATTCCATCGTTTCCCGAGCCTGAATAGATGCCAACGCTCTGTGGACCATACTGTTTTTTGGCTTCTCTCATATGGTGGGCAATTTCATCAAAAGCTACATTCCATGAGATTCTTGTGAATGCTCCATCAGATTGTTTCTTCTGGGGATATAGCAGTCGGTCATCATAATACATTCTCAATACATGCGCGTAACCTTTTGGACAACATCTTCCAAGAGTATATGGGTGGTCTGGATCTCCCTCGAGTCGAATAATCTTGCCATCTTCAATATGGACTAAGTATGCACAAATGTCCGGGCAATTCAACGCACAAGCTGAATGATATTTTTCAACCACCATTGACATACTCGTCGAAAATCAATGACATTAACATTTCTGATTTATCTCACAAAACACTTATTAGTATTCTACTAGTATAATATAAATATTCTACTGGTATAATACTTGAATGTGAACATGATGGCTCGATTAGATAATGTTAACGATGAGCTCTTGCCTTCAACATATTTAGCTGTACTGATTATAATTGCAGATGGTGCGGAATATGGGTATCAGGTTAATAGCATCATTGAGAAGTTTGGTTATAGGGAATGGGTTGAGCTTCAGTTCTCCTCTATATACAAGGCTCTTTCAGAGCTTGAAAAACGCGGTCTAATAGTAGGAAAGAAAGATGATGCTAGTAAAAGGACATCAAAGAAGACTTATCGATTGACAAAAAACGGACGTGCCACTCTCCAAAAGCAAATCAAAATGTGTCTTGGCAACCCACCAAGACCAAAAACGATGTTTGATCTTGGTGTTTCCGCTATGAGTTTCCTTACTCAAGAGGAAGTTTTGGAAGCGCTTGCACTTCACAAAACAAATCTTGAGCATGGTCTTAATTTCTTGGAGATAAATGTCCGGAACTTAGACAACTTGGAACGATTAAGACGAGAAGCACCAGAAAGTAGAGTTGGAATTCTTACTGTTGAGGAGTATAACAATACAGAGAACATAGGTGCTGTTAGAGCTCTGTTTGATCGACCAGCAATGTCGGTCCGTTGTCAGATTGCTTGGCTTGAGTCGTTTATTAAACAGATAGAACGAGGAGAGGGATTCATTTTCAAGGACACTAATAGGAGGTGAAACATTTTGAATGAAAAAATAATGCTAGATTTTGAACACCTTCCAGGTGGAAAAAACTGCATGACGAGTTGTCTATGGAAACTACTTCATCATTTGGGATATGAAATCACTGAAGAGATGTTGGTTGGAATTGCCTCAGGGTTGGGATTCATTTATTGGAAAATGAAACAGATGCCAACCCCATTTGTTGGCGGAATGAATGGGGGTCGATTCCCAACAATCTTGGGGATAGCGGTTGACAGGTTGGGAGGTAAATGGAAAGTACTGAAGTCATCATCAATGAAACGTGCTCATCAACATCTGTGTGAAACTCTTGAGATGGATCAACCTGCTTTGATCTGTGCAGACCTTGGCTTTCTAGACTATCTATCACTCGGAGGTGACGATCACTTTGGGATGCATACTATCCTTGTTTATGGAATCGATGAATCAAATAATGAAGCATATGTTTCTGATAGGTTTGCTACTCCAATTACGATTCCATTATCACAACTCCAGACTGCTCGTGCTTCAAAATATCATCCATTTCCAGCAGAGAATAAACTCATGCAGGTATTCATACCCGAGAGCTTAACACCGCTGCAAGATATTATCCCCGGAGCTATAAAAGAGAACGCAGATTTCATGCTTAATCCTCCAATCGCTAACATGGGAGCAAAAGGGATCTTGAAGTGGCGGGATGAACTTCCAAAGTATCCGAAGATGCTGAAGGATAATCGTACAATAGCACAAGCATTGATTGAACACTTTGTCTACATTGAGGTTGGCGGAAGTGGAGGTTCATTCTTTCGGAAAATATACTCCCAGTTTTTGAAAGAAGCATCAAAAGTGATGAGTGATTCAGAACTACAGAAGATATCTCTACTCTATGATGATATCTGCGATGTCTGGTCTCGGATAGCTGTTAAGCTCACACCAGATGAGTTGCCAAGTCTAGGGAGATTGAGAGAAATCTACCTCCAAAACAATCTAGATATGGAACGTAAAGGTGTGAAAGCTTTGGATGAAGTCAAGGATCGTCTGGCTGATGTGCCTTCTCTTGTTGACGAAGCCTCCATTGAAGTAAAAAGTTTTGATAAAATTCTGGTGGGCGTTGAAGACCTCCTTCTTGAACTTCACCAGAAGGAAACTAATGCTGCGAAAGCGCTTGCAGTCTGGGCAGATTCTTAAAAATGATGTACTTTCATGCATGGAAAAGCTAATCATTTGGGTTAATGTGAATGAAAGCTTGGTGGTAGCTTGACGAAACGGATATACACAGGTGCTGGCGATAAGGGACAGACCAGTCTTCGGTCCGGAGAGAGAATAGATAAGGATGATGTCAGAGTAGAAGCATACGGTACAATTGATGAATTAAACTCATTTCTTGGTTTCGCAAAAAGGCATTCTTCAGAGAGAATAAGAAATTACATCCATGATATTCAGCAACTCCTATTCTTTATCAATGCAGAGCTAGCATCCACGGATAGCGGCAGTTCAAATGAAAATCTCAGAAAGGTCTTGCAGGCTGATGTTGAGAAAATTGAGAAAATCGCAGATGAACTCTCTGAAGAATTACCATTACTAACGAATTTTGTCATACCTGGAGGATCCGATGCAGGAGCAGTCCTGCATATTTGTAGAACCATCTGCAGAAGGGCTGAAAGAAGAGTTCTCACGCTATCAAAGGTATCAGACATTGATTCAAATGTCACAAAGTATCTGAACAGATTGTCTGACCTCCTATTTGTATTTTCAAGGTATGAGAATGTAGTTGAGGGAGATGGTGACCAGCTCATATCAAGAGATGGGATTAGAGTTCAAAGGAAAGACTAGATTCAAGCTTTTGGTATTAAGATTGAGAAGGTTGTGCCCTTCTCAAATTCTCCCGGAACTCTGTCATGAACTGTAATCTTACCTCCAAATGCATGAACCAACGCGCTGACAACAGAAAGTCCAAGGCCTGTTCCCTTCGAATCAACCATATAACGAGAAAATAGCTGATTTCGTCTTTCTGGTTCAATACCAATTCCGTTGTCAGAAACATCAATTTTCCAAAATTCTCTCCGATCAATCGAAGTCTTCTCAATTTCCACATCAATCTCAAGTTGCTCACTTGAGTATTCCATGGCATTATCAAAGAGATTCAAGAATACGTCCAATAGAAGTCCGCTTGCGGTTACAAAACATACTCCGACATTTAGATTAACTCGAAATTCAATCTTCTTTTGTGGTGCCTTGCGAGATGCAATTCGAAAAGCATCTTCAACTGTTTCAACAACGTCGACACGTTCCATTTTTTTCTGGCTAATTCCATCTATCATTCCCAATCTTCTAACATTTCGAACAAGTAAATCAGCACGTTGTAACTCATGATATGCATCTCGTAGTGCTTCCAATTTTGCAGTAGGATTCAAACTCTCCAATTCAAGTAATCCCAAACTTAATGATATTGCTTGGTGATAGTTCGAGATATCATGGACTAAAAGATCTGCAAACAGAGTCGCTCTTTTTTGCGAGAGTTCAGATTTTTCTAATTCACGCAGATACATCAATCCCAGTACAGCTGGACCTAAGATTATTCCAAGTATAAGCAAGATTTCAGCTGAATGCCAACCGATTGTCCAAGGTAAATAGTTTGCTTTGATCAGCGACGGAATAATCCACAACGCAAGGAATCCGATGGACAGCACATCTACAGTTATTCTTCCTTTTGAATCACTCACTTGAGCTGAAGAATAGAACACGAATACAAAGATGCTAAGTATAGCAAGTGATAGAAGTAGTGACTGTCCGAATGGGGTAGCATAGGCACCTACAATACTATTTTCAAGAATTCCGCCAGCTAATTCTCCAAGAATTATTAGTATGAGTATCAAGGGTGATACCATAATCAATCTCAAAGTGTTTATCTTTCTCGTCTTTTGTTGAAATCTAAGGGGATCAATTGTATATTGTATTGCGAAAGGCAAATGAGCTACTGTGAAAGAGATTCCAACCAAATACGGAATAATTGATCCACCAATAATATTCACACCAACGATAAGTGAAGGAATTACAAGGTATAGCTCTATTGTTCCCCAAGCAATGAATAGTGTAATAATCGGCCTGCGTTTTAATGCAGGCTTTTGGATGTCATAATTGAATATCAATAACGCCATGATTATCGCTACTAATGCAGCTCCAGCATGAAGGACAAGGAATAATTCTCCATTATATAGTGTGGGAAACAAAAAATAAAATTCTGAAGAAATCGTTACTACAGCAGGGAGAAGAACTAGAGAATCAAGACCAAAAACCAAAAAGTATGCGTAAGATTGTTTCATTCCTGCTTTTGATAGAAATGGAACTGCAATTGCCATGCCGAGGACTATCAATCCAGCAGTCCTCAGTGAATATGCCATTAACCAAAGATTAGATTGAAAATAAAGTGAAAGAACAGATGGAAGCCAAGATATTCCAAATGCTCCAAATCCAATGATTAATAGTGAAACTTTGAAAAGAGTAGATGATTCTGGAGTCTTTGAGGATATAATTCCTGAGAGTGTAAATATTATGGTTGAGATAACTCCCAATACTATAGATAAAACTTCCAATAATGAACTTGGCAACATTGGAAGTACGACGATGAAAACGATAATGTGAAGTAATACTGCCAAAAGGACTAAAGATATTGTCATAAGACTTCGATTTCTGATTTTTCTCTTTCTTCTCAATATAATGCCAATGAATAGAAGAGCTCCAACTGATGTGAGGTAGTAGGTATCGATAGCAATCATCAGAGGAGTTCCATATTCCAATAGAACCGATTCGTCAAAGAATATCCTGATTGCTCTAATTATGTTTACAACAGCTATGTAAATTAGGGTCGCATGAAAAACCGTTTGGTCTTGCTGTCTGCTTATGATATATTGAACAAGTACGAATCCAGAACATGTAATTGCAATGAATGCCAAGACTGAATGAGTTTCCACACCAGTAGTAGAAGTTCCCCATGCTTCAGCCAGAATGAAATATCCCAAAACTGAAAGACTCAATGATAAAATAGCAAAGACTACTAATGTGGTTAAATCCAATGAGGTCTCTCTTGTGTCTATTTCCATTCTTTGTCTTGAAAATTACTGTTAGAATCTATAACTAGCTTTTTCGGATGAGTCGAATGTATGATGCTATCTATTCCTATCTATCTCTACTCTATGAGATAGACTACGTCATTCTCGCGAACCCTGTCCGGAACCTTGATGGCTATTTCTTGACCCTTTTTTCCAGACTCAATGTCTTCCCTGTCAACTTGCATCGATCTAATAGTCATCTCGAACTCAGTAGTTGCACCTTCAATGCGGATTTTATTACCGACACTGAGTTTATCATCAAGCATGATGGCTGCGACGCCAATCTTGTGAAAGTATCGGGTTATGATTCCTATTTGTTTCTTCTCTCCCATATTGAAAGCACCTGCATCACAGGTTGGCACAATCAATCAGAAAAGTCCTTCGTAGGTATCATTTTAGTATTCAGACACACCGAGTTTCATGATAAAACTCTAATTATACATAATGAATCATTAAAGTAACGTGATTATCATTCCCCACAGACCAACTCCTAATTGGAGCTCATTCTTATACTCTTTCAGATACCCATTCTCAATCCGTATTCTTGATCCAGCCTTAACTTGCCTGATCTGATCATTCCAAAGGACAAGATTGACTGAACCAGTGTCATCTCGCAAAGAAGTATTAACGACCTTCAATGTTTCACTAGTTTTTCTCGATGAAACGGTTCGTTCATTTGGCATGTGGTCCACATGTCCTTCAACAACAACTTGGTTCCGCCCTTTACGAAGATTCTCAATTTTTGACATAGCTTGTGGGAACCTGTTTGAAATCCTCTTTTCGTAGTAATTACCGCTCCATGTTGGATAATCATGTGTTTTTCCTATCATTGAAAATCCGATCTTTTTATAAAATGAATTAGTTCTTGTATTCCACTCTGGCGTTCCCAGAGCCCATAAATCGGCAGTAGGATATCCTTCCTCAACTAACCCAAAGGCTCTCTTTCCAATACCCTTTCTCATATAATCAGGGTCAACCCAGATTCTCTCGCATACTTGATATCCAGGTCCTCTATCTCCAGCAATGAACCCTCCAACAATGCTGTCTTCAAGTAGAATCTTGTAGTACTGCAAGTACCGATTTCGAATTATTGTTGCATTCCATTCAATCGAATTATATCCCGGAGGTCCCCCTGGGCCTGGAGCTCCAAACTCTTTGTCTGAGTCAAATGCTCTCTCGCATATATGTGTTAAATTTTCAAGATCTTTCTCTTCTGCCCTACGTACTAAGATATGTTTCTGGTCAACCATCGAAAATACCCGTTTTTATCTCGAAGGCAAGTATTTTTCATTTCTTCTCTCAAAACTAGCGAGCTACAATTTAGCTATTATTCATGATTGGGTGCCTAGACGAGGACTTCCATTAACGGAACTCCTGCCAATATGAGAATCACAATTGTAAGACCAGCTTCTAGCCATTTTGATTTTGTTTCGAGAGAGAATCGACTTCCAACGTGAGAACCAATAGCTGATCCTGCAAGTACAATGAAGCCAGGGAGAAGCAATAGAGTCCCATGACTCCAATAAAGCATGACGCCAACAGCTGAGGTGAAAATTGCTGCAAACAAAGCTGTAGCAATTGCTTTGTGCATCTCAACATTGACGAGTCTTTGCAAGGGAACAAACAATGAACCTTCACTGCCTCCTCGCATTCCTGTAAGTGTATTGAAGAGAAGCGTTCCTGAAACTAAGTTATTGAATGATGGTGAAAGTTTCTCTGACTTCTTTGGAGCAAGATGATGTAAATTCAATCCAATAATTGATACTATTGAAACAAAAAGGAAAATTATTGCCAGTAGTATTGCAGAGGCGGAAAGATCGAAAGCTATCAAAGTGCCAATTATTGTTCCCAATGTTCCTCCAAGAATCATGTACGCGCCAAGATGAAGGTCGATGTTCTGCTTTTGAGATATTGCTCCTATAAGACTTGATACTGGTAAAGCAATGAGATTCATTCCATATGACGCGATTAATGAAAATCCTATTAGATTCAAAAGTGGTATTCTTATCGATCCACCTCCAATTCCAAAGAATCCACTAGCCAGTCCTGCAATCAATCCAACAATTCCGACTAACAATAGTATAGAACTGTCCAAACTTTTTTTCCTTCTATTATTTTAAAAAGCGGGATTTAATGATGTATAAGTATTAGCATACAGTCGCTGAAATTTTGGATTGTTACACTTTTAATGTACTCAATCTTGTTTGATGAATATCATATAGATTTGGAATACTATATTGTCAATTTTGTCGAGGAAGACCTTAAAATCGAGTTGCCAATAGTTGGTTAACTTTATATGTTTTCGATGAGTTGCCTATAATTGGTTAACACATACAGTGGCTTGAGAAATGCATACCTATTTTCGATATCCAACCAAACAACAAGGGAAAATATGGTTGAAGCGAAAGCAAAACATTAGCCCTTCCGATATAGCGAAACAGATGAATGTTTCAAGACCCTATGTCAGTAAAGCGCAGAGGATTGCAGAGCAGAGGATATCGAAGCTTCTAAAGAACGCTGCAACAATAAACCGAATCTCCATTGAGCATTCAAGTTCAAAATTCGGATTTGCTGTTGGCTATTGCCCAGGATACAAATCGATTTCGTATGTCACCTATTCACCACAGTTTGGTGTTCAAATCTGGTTTGATCATGAGGGTGACTGTGGAATTTGTCCTGAGAACTCAAACTGTGAAAGGATTATTCGTGGTCTGGCAGAAGAGTGGAAGACGGAGTTTCCAAGCGATTTCAGTATTTCGCAGGCTGCGTCCTTCCTGTTCAATACTATAATGAGG
>JBHLQJ010000056.1:0-13489 GCA_048884945.1 Candidatus Thorarchaeota archaeon
CTTGAATGTGATCTATAACCATCAAAAGAGCTTCAATTCCTGCATCCTTGTTGATGGCTTCTCCAATTTTTTCCAACTCATTTAACTTGGACCCATTTTTGCCAACATCAACACCAATCAACAGGACTCCATCAGCTTCAGCAGATTTTCCATTAACAGGAACAGTCCCAAATCGCGTGTCTGTATGTCTGACCTTTTCTATTCTGATGCGTTTTTCAATGTCAGCAATCCAGCTTACATCAAGCTGCGTACCCTTTGATTTTCGTGATTTGGGAAGGTCTAATACTGACCCGTTTATTACTGGAACTAGACCAGATAATCGCACTAATGAGTCAGGAATTGCTCCAGCCAGTCCAGCAAAAGATCCTATTGTTTTAGCATATGGGTAACTATCATCTGTAATCCGACCGGCTAAAGTTGTGCCAAAGTCGAGGGTCATGACTGGATTGCGGAAGTCAATCGTGGTACTCTTTGCAGCCCCTTTAATTCCTGCAGTGACCAGCTCACCTTCCATCTCATTAGCGACAATATCTGTTTCTGATGGTGGTAATGAGCTTGCAACAGCACCATCAAAGTAGACTTTCTTTAACCAAGTGAAATCTTGTAAGTCTGGTGGGAGATTTTCAGGAGAGAGAGAAGCAGTCATCTTTCGAGGGGGCACACCAGCATTAAGACATCCATCTGCAAGCGCTTGAACTATTATTCCGACTTCTGAAGGATGAGCGAATCCCGCAGTCACCCCTGTTGACCTTACTACAAAATGAAGATCTCGATCAATATCAAGCCGTGCTCGTTTTAAAACAGTGATCAAGACATCAGCAATCATCTCTGATACAGATTCGCGTGTAAGATTGACTCCAAAGATTGTTCGGCCAAATACTGCTTCTTGAGGTCTTGGAGGTCGAACGTCTCTGGTTAGCCGAACCTCTTTATCTATTTCAAAAATCTCAGCTGTTTCTAAATTGGTTGTCACAAGGATACATTTGGTGGTAGTATTTCCCAATTCGACTGAAGCAACTGTATAATAGTGACCTTTTCGAAGAGAAGATATGCCAATCGAGCGAGGTCGCAGAACCCTATCTTTCTTCATCAAATCAATCACGTCCAAGCTAGAGTAGTCTCTTATAGGGATGGTCATCAGGTGTTGTAACTCCAAACTCCAGCTCTAATGATTCTGCAGCAAAGATATCACCCATAGCTATGACAGGGAAGACACGATTGGCATTCTCGATGGGCCCATAGAGGATGAAATCAGCACCCATCATCTGAACAATGAGATTTGATGCGACATCAGCAGTCAAGAAACTTTCTCGGTCGACCTTCTTGTACTTTCGTAACCAAGTCCAAGATGATGGAGCATTATGCACACCAGACCCAGTAGGCTGACCATAGACTGTTTTCGATACTAGTGTGAAGGCCGCCGCAGAGCCCGCTCCAGCACCCATTGCAGTCACAGCAGTATCGATCAAGGGTTTTGTGATTCCGAGCTCACTACTTAGCGGAAGAAGTCCTTTGTCAAGATCAAGGGCACCAGTTTCCAGGACTTTTCTTCGTCCTGCAACAGAGGGGTCTTGCGGATTGAAGGCAAGTATGATAGCACATTCATGTTGGATGTTTCTTAGTGCTTCTATTTCCTCACTTGATGCAGATACATTGAGTGAGTTATAGATAGCGCGATCAAGAAGGCCTACTTCCTCAGCATGAATCAACCCAGCTACACGGACCATTGGTTCTGTTGAATCAATAAGGAAAGGAGCCTCTGTGATATTGGATACAAAATCAATGTAATTCATCAAAGCTGTTTCGGTTTCAGAAAAAATCTGGACGAGAGCTGGATTTCCTGTTAGCTGAGACATTTCATCTTGTTTCTGTATCAAAGCTGTTGCTATTTCTTTATCAAAGGTCCCCTTCTTAGTATCACTAACAATCTTGTGACCACCATAGAAGATTGTGCCAGCTAAGACAGTCGAAGTTTCGCCAGGATTGCCACCAATCTTAATCCCACCTATAGTATGAATAATCTGTTCTTTGTCAAATACAAACATCTTCCTAGACCTCCCTAGCAAAAAGAATCGTTCCTGATTCCTCATCATGAATCTCAATTACAATTGATGATGGATGTTCGGAAACCGCAGCATGCGTCTGTTGAGTAGTGACAAGGAAACTCGAAGAATCGAGAATTACTCCATATTCTGGTAATAATATGACATCACCGCTTATTGATGGTTTACGTTTTGATTTTGCAGCAGCTTTGAATTCAATCCACATAGCTCCACCAGAGTATTCCCCAGGGTTGTTAAGCTGAATTTCAGCTGCTTTAGCAGCAATTAGAGATGGGTCGCTCTTGTTAATCATCTCAACGAGTTCTATCTGTTTACGAAATTGTTCAATGCCCTCAAGTGGTACATTCTCAATATATGGGATAGCACCTTCAGCATCAATGATCTTTCGTGTATCTTGATCCACGCCATTATGATAGAGTGCTAATAGAGACCTCCCTGTGAGGTGACCTGGCACTTCAGGACCCGCTAGAATTAAAAATCTAATATTTGGATTGGAGATCACATTGACGATAACACGTTCTATTCCAATATTCTCGGTCTTGCATGTTCCAATTATAGCATAATCAGCGTCAACTGCAATTTTCTTTCCAAGCGTGCAAATAGCTACACAATTGGAGGGGTCCTTGACTTCGAAATCCCCTGGGACTGGAGGCCAATCTGGTTCAGGACTCATTTTCTTTCCCCCTCCTATTCGAATGATGAAGGAACAAAGAGTGATCTATCAATATCCAAAACACTATTCGCTTCTGCCACAGCTGAGGCTATCGCGTTTCCAATCAGTGCAACTGATGCGAAGACCTCCTTTGCATGAGCTAGTGACCCAAACATGATTGAATCTGTAGCGAAAAGCTGAGCGGCAATTGTTGCTGCAACAATTGTAGCAATCCGTGTAGATTCATCATCTAATCCAGCTTGACGTATGAATCTCCAAGCAGATGGCGCATTGTGGGGAGCCAAGCAAGTCGGAAGTCCAAGTTCTGATTTTATTGCAATTGTTGTTCTGTGCTCCAACCCATAACCTGCCCCAATTGGCATTGTTGCCGGATCGATGATGACCTTCTTTATCCCAAGTGATTCTGAGAGTGTCAGGGCATCACGTATGGTGTCCATTCTTTCTTGGAGTATTGTGGCTCTTGGAGACCATCCAAGAACGACAGCCATCTCTTGAGAACTGTGTTTTAGTTTGTCTTTTTCATCATCCTTCATTGACAAATTAATTGAGTTATAGATTGCACGCCTAGCTAATCCTGATTCTTCACAATACTCAATTGCACGGACTCGAGCTTTAGCATTTGTAGATTCAAATAAAAGTGGTCCATCAAAATTATCTGCTAGCCAGGAGAGGTGATTATCCATAGCTTTTGGAGTTCGTCCAAATGCTTGAATCATAAGTGGATGACCAGTCTTTTCCATCATTGATTCTGCCGTGTCTATCCACTTCTTTGCAGTTTTCTTATCGAAAATCCCTTCGCGTGTATCTTGCACGATTGATTGACCCTTGAAGAAGAGACCACCTACCAATACTGTTGGATTCTCTCCTGGGTGACCCCCGATAAGAATGCCTCCGATATCAAATACTTGCTGCTGTTTTTTAAATACGAACAATACTTTCACCTTCTTACTTTAGGTCTTGGATATAATCCAGCTTTCTGGACTAGCTCGCAAATACTTTCAGTCCAACCTACACCCATGAGATGTAATCCATTAATACCGTCAATTTCACGGACTATTTCAATGGTCTCCAATGCGATTTGAATACCTTCCGCTTTCATAGCTTCTGTCCTTGCTTCATCTTCAAGGCCATTACCTGCATCATTAAGGCGTTTTATGAATTCATCAGGAACACTGATCCCAGGAATAAATTCATTCATGAATTCAGCCATCTCAGAGTCTCGGAGGGGGATGATGCCAGCAAGGATTTTCAAATCGGAATCAATTTGATTCATGAAATCTTCCAGCCGAGCTGGTTCGAATATTGCTTGGGTTTGAAAGAATTGAGCACCAGCGTCTCGCTTACTTTGAGTTCGCGAAACGATTTCATTGATAGAGCCATCATTTGGATTAATTGTAGCTCCAATATAGAACTCTGGAGTCCCTTCCAACTCTTCGCCTGCAAAGTCTACGCCTGTTGAGAGTCTCTTCGTAAGAGAGATCACATTCAGAGTATCTAAATCATAGACTATCTTTGCATGGGGATGTGAGCCAAATCGGGTATGATCGCCAGCTACGAACAGAACATTACGAACGCCAATCGCATATGCTCCATAGAGCTCACTTTGAATTGCTAATTGGTTCCGGTCTCTTGTGGTCATGTGCAGGATTGGTTCAGCACCATGTTGTATGACGAATTGCGCACAGATAGCACTACTCATAGTCGGAACACTGCGTGCGTTATCTGGAATATTGATTGCATCGCAGAATTCACGAACCATCTCGATACGCTCAACTAATAGAGTTGAGTCTGTTCCATGGGGCGCTCCAACTTCCGCAGTGATAACAAATTCTCCTCGTTCGAGTAAATGCTTGAGATGCGTTTCGTACAGTTGACAGATCTCCAGTAGTCTTAATTCTGACTGCCTTCAGCCCCCTAAATTGGTTTTGATAGACTCTTCATTTTCGTCGGTATTTGTCTATCACTAGACCAACAACTATTACAATTGTGGCAGTTGACGCCATCATAACAAGAGAGAGGAGCAGTTCAATCGGAAACTTAGAGATAGTTGTTGTTGGAGGAGGAGTTGAAGTTGTGGGAGAGGGGGTTGGAGGTACATCTGGATGCCAGTAATAATTAGGATTCTGTGTTAACTCGTAGAACTCTCCAGCTGAAAGGTTTGTGAGAACGAATGGGCCAGACGTCACGTGAGGTTCATCCGGATTAAACACAGGATTCCAAATATTCCAGTGGTCGAAACCAATGCCAGATTCATTGAAGATGTGTTCTGGGATGATGAAAGTGTAGGCAAAGCGATCGAAGTTCCAATAATATTCCGAATCAAACTCAATAACAGCCGTATATGGAGTAATCGCATATGCAGCAACAAAACCCTCTAATTCAGCGGCAGCAGGATTGCCATAATCACCACTCCGGTCGATATATGTGAATGTAAATGCGACATCCTCTGCTGTCAGAGGTTCGCCATCGCTCCAGGTTGCGTTATGAATGATCTCAAAGGTGAAACGCGTATGGTTCGATGAAACACCGGGGTTATTGCTGTGAGTTTCAACAAGCATGGATTCTGCTAGATCTGGAATAGGATTCATATTGGGATCTCGTAAGTAGAGAGAGGAATATAGATTCTCCAGAATCATGTTCGTATATGGAGAGTCTGTCGTAAAGATGTTGAAAGTATCAGGCTCCTGATCCATGGAAACAACTACTGTTCCTCCGAATGAATTGTTAACGGGGCGAATTTTTCTCAAAGTCCACAGACCAGAGATATATCTTTCAAGGTCCTCAACATGACCTTCAAACTGATCAGTCCTATAGCCTTGCATGACCGTGTTCTGGTATACTACCAGTCCTGGAACATTGTAGTGCAAAATCTTCTGCATCTCAGTAAGAGCTTCGGAAACCTCTTCGAATGTTTTCCCATTGCGAAGCTGGTCTATCCAAGAGTCATATGTTTCATTCACAAAGTTGGAAGGATTATTGGGGTAACCAGTATCAACATAATCGCTTCCGTATTCTGTGAGTAGATAATCTATGTTATCGGAGTGAAAATTGGATCCAAGAAGACACATGTCATAGTTGTTGTTTTCGAGCACCTCATACCAAGGGCCCCACCACGAGTCCCCCATTGCATCGCAATATGCGTTGAAGTTGAGAGAATGAAGTGCTTCTACTGCAACTTCGGCCACTTCTTCATTAAAAAAGGGGTAGAGGTAATAGAGAACAGTGATTGAAATCGAATCACCATTGGGGGCTTTTCTGAATCCTGTTGAGATATCTATCGCGAATCCAAGCTCATCGAGGATTGCATTTCCAACATCAGGTTCTGCGTCATAATAGTGATAATCAAAGAGGTCTTCTGCACACCATCGACTGACTGAGGGCACCACCGAATCATGAAGTGATGGATGACCATCAAAGATTTCGTACATGACCTTAGTCTTGTTGAAAGCAAATGCAAAAGCCCGTCTGAATCCACTGATACTGAATGGATATCGAGCACAGTTGATTATTATATGTCCATAACCATTTCTCGGTGATTCAAATATCTCAATATCAGGGTCTTCTGTTAAGAGTGGAGTTAAACTATTATAACCAACAAAACTAGTATCTAAATCAATTTCTCCAGACAGAAGAGCCTGGACTCTCCGCTCATAAGAAGCGATGGTTCTATAGACAACTTTGTCAACAAATGGTCCTTGTTGAAGGTCAGTAGGAATGTCCACAGAAATTGCAGAACTGGGTTGCAAGATGATGAGTAGGATAATACAACTGAGCGATGCAACACTCCGTATCCGCCTTAATCACTCACACCTGGAGAGACAGTGTATAAAATTCAGTTAACTATTTTGATACATGTAACCTCACCTTTCATTGAGGAATATGTCGGTGCAATTCTCCATCTGGACACTCTCTAGCCAACTTTTGAGCAATCTCGACGCTAAGATTAGCCACGACCTCAATGTTTTCACTATTGTACTTCACACTTACAATATCAGCTGCTTCATACAGCCATGACAGGGTTGACATTCCATCATGACCATATGGGAGAAGAATCTCATATTCCTGCAATTGAGGCAGCACATCCTTCACTGCTGTTATCAGGAGATCAAGATTTGTGCTGTGATGCGCTGATATCGGAACAACAACTTTGCAAAATGCATGAAGAGCTGATTGTTTATTTTCGATTTCATCTTCGCTAAGCAAGTCAATTTTGTTGAGTGCTGAAATGATTGGGATTCCATTTGCTCCAATCTCGTTAAAGGTATCAAGGCACGATTCAACTTTACGCCCCATCTCTTCAACAGCATCAGAGGCATCAACAACTAGGATTATGACATCAGCATCAGAAACCTCCATCAGAGTGGTGTTGAATGCCTGCAGTAGAGGTTGCGGGAGGTCGCTGATGAAACCCACAGAATCTGATATTACTACACGACGACCCGGCATTTCTAATTCGCTTGCTTTAGTTGAGAGTGTAGTGAACAATTCATCAGCAACTTCTACTTGAGAACCTGTCAATGCTCTATGGAGCGTGCTCTTCCCTGCATTGGTATATCCAGCTATTGTAATCTCAATAAATCCTTCATTGCTTCGTCTTTTCTTCTTGAGTAGTTGTTCTTGTGTAATCTTGGTTAGCTTTTCATTGATAATCGCTAAACGTCGGCGAATCTCTTTCATGCGTAGGTTGAGTAAATCCTCACCCGCACCAATCTGTTCAGCAATTGGACGGTCTCCGGTGTGCTCCTTTTGAAGTCGCATTCGTATTTGATGGCGTTCGAAAGGTAATTCATATCTTAAACGAGCTTGTTCGATTTGTAGTCGAGCTTGCGGGGATTTAGCATGCTTATCAAAAATTTCAAGGATTAACTGAGTTCGGTCACGGACTTCTGTTTCCCATAACTCCATCAACCTAAATACTTGACCTGAAGACAAGTGCGGAGAGAAAAGAACAAACTCAGGCTCATTCACCTCAATCCATGTTCGGATTTCCTCAGCCTTGCCTGATCGTATACCGTATTTTGCAGATGGTGCTCCTACTATGTCAAACTGACCAATAACATTGTATTTTGCAGTCTTAGCCAATGCCTGAAACTCACTAAGGAGGTTAGGTTCCTGGTATATCCTCCTTTGCACAAGTAGAGCAGTTGCTTCGACCATCACTACAACTTGAATGAAGTCTTGTCTTAAACAATTTGATGAGACCACACGGAAAGATTCATGGCTACATTGGTGCGTCACCTAGATGACACTACATGGCGAATTTCGAGATTAAAGCAAAGGATGGTCTTGCACGCTTGGGTAGATTCACTACAAAGCATGGAGTAGTAAAGACGCCCCTCCTCATGCCAGTTGTCCATCCAGGAAAATCAACCATATCACCGCAAGCGCTTATTGATGAGTATGGATTCCAAATGGTCATCACTAATTCATATATTATCAACTCTCATGAGAGATTCAGAAACAAAGCTATGTCAGAAGGAGTTCACGCTCTGCTTGGTTTTGAAGGTCCAATAATGACCGACTCAGGGACTTTTCAGATGTATTTTCACAATTTACCCGAAGAGGAAATTGAGCCAATAGAGATAGTTGAATTCCAACGTGATATCGGCTCAGATATAGGCACAATCCTTGATGTCTTTTCTGACCTTGATGTTGGTAGAATGAAAGTCGAAGAGGATGTTCAGAAGTCTCTCGAAAGAGCAAAACTCTCGATCGATAGGAAAGGTGAGATGTTACTTGCAGGTACAGTCCAGGGAGGAACTTTTCCAGATCTTCGAGAGACCGCGGCAAGAGTATTGGCCGCAATGGATTTTGATGCGCATCCGATTGGTGGTGTCGTGCCCTTAATGGAGCGATATCGCTATGCAGACATTGTGAAGATCACACTAGCTGCAAAGAAACACCTCCCCCCCGATAGACCTGTCCATCTATTTGGATGCGGGCATCCTATGTTCTTTGCACAAGCAGCATTACTTGGGTGCGATTTCTTTGACTCTGCATCTTATGCAAAATTCGCTGAGTCTGGTCGTATGCTTTTGCCTTCAGGAACCGTACATCTAAGCGAGCTGACAGAACTCCCTTGTAGCTGTCCTGTTTGTAGTGCAACGACTGCTGATGATTTGAAGAGTATGGAGAAAGATGAGCGTGAAACGATGCTCATGAGGCATAATTTGTATGTGAGTTCAGCAGAGATGCGTACTGTACGTCAAGCAATATCTGAAGGTAACCTATTCCAATTAGCTGCATATCGAGCCCGAGGTCACCCTACGCTTTACGAAGCGCTTCAAGTTATGATTGAAGAGAATGTGCAATCTGAGATCGAGGATCCTGTAGGAAAAACATCTTCAATTTTCTATACTGGTCTTGAAACAACCAAACGGCCGGAAATTACTAATTTTCACTCTCGGGTAATCAGACGATATCCTTACAGACGTACAAAAACAGTTCTAATTGTAACAGACTCCGGTCTCAGGCCATTTTCAGATACTTCTGATGTGATTATTAAGGAAGTAAGGAAGAGGACTCCAGAAGAGTTAATTTTACTATTTGTGACGCCAATGGGAGTCATACCTTGGGAATTGGAACATGTACACCCAGCACAGCAGTGCCTCTTTCCCCTGAAATTAGACCTAGAAACACTTAGTATAGTGAGTGAGAGAACTCGAGAACTTCTTGAAACCATGTCATATCAGAAGCTAATTTGGTTCAAACGAGGAACTAATGTTGACCCTGCTCTGGTAAGACTAACCAGTGATTATTCAATTGATATCCTTCAGAATACTACAGAGGTCATCAAACAATTACCTTCTGAAGGCGAAGAGAGTCCTTGGACTCAACGGAAATTGCATGCACTCTTGACATATCAATGGGGAGAGAATGTTGGAAAACTGGCTAATCTTGATTCGTTACAAGTTATACTTTCTAAAAGCACAGGGAAAATTAGACACTGCAAAAAGAATGAAGATGTATTATTCACAGTAGTTCCAAATACAGGATTGCTTACGCCAACATATCAAGGGGGACTGGAACTTTTGAAGGCAGGAATTGAAAACACCTATCAAGTCATAATAGATTCGGATGTGTCTGAGTTTGTTGCATCCGGAAAATCAGCTCTGGCCAAGTTTGTAAAACTAGCAAATCCACAACTGAAGGCAGGAGAGGAGGTCCTGGTGCTCGACGAAACTCAAAACCTTCTGGGTACAGGAAGAGCTCTAATCTCAGGCTTAGAGATGATCTCATTCAATCGCGGTGTTGCTGTAGCAATCAGACATCCGAGGAAATCCTAGACTGTGCAGGAGCAAGAGCTAGCGGGTGACCTGGCACCTTACGTAGAGCATCAACTCCACCAACAGGCAAAATCATGACCTCATCGGTAGGCGCATAAAGATGAATATCATCACCTTCTTTCACTTCTGAATCAGGATCGAGCAGAGCCTGCGCTGAGATGTCGCCTACTCGGAAGTAAACCTCCAACGCAGTCCCCACGTAGATTGTTCTTGTAATATTACCAAGTATCTGGTTATCAGAGGAACTCTCTCGTGAAAGATGAAGGTCTTCAGGTCTAATAGCTACCTTTACAGGCTCATCCATCTCAAATGGATAACCTTCAATCGTTGAACGACCAATAACTGACTGATTATTTGGAATACGAGCAGACAAAGTGTCACCAAGTCCTTCAATAAATCCATCAATGAAGGTACACTGACCAATGAAGTCTGCGACAAAGACTGTCTGGGGATTGGCATAAATCTCTCGAGGAGTATCGAACTGCTGAACATACCCAAGGTCCATCACAGCCACTTTGTCAGAGATACTCAATGCCTCATGTTGGTCATGTGTTACGTATACAGTCGTGATTGACATTTCTTTTTGGATTCTGATGATTTCTTCTCTCATGTCAATCCGAAGCTTCGCATCGAGATTAGATAGTGGTTCATCTAATAGTAAAACATCGGGCTCAATAGCTAGGGCTCTTGCTAGTGCCACACGCTGCTGCTGACCCCCAGATAGTTGGTGAATATGACGATGACCTAAGTCGCCCATTCGCACAAGCTCAAGAGCATCATTGACACGTCTGGTAATGGCACTCTTTGTGTATTTCATACTATTTACACGTTTTAACTTCAAACCATAGGCGACATTATCAGCTACCGACATATGAGGCCAGAGTGCGTAGTTTTGGAAGCACATACCAGTATTCCTCTTGTAGGGAGGAACATTGGTCACATCTCTATCATCGAAGAAAACCCTACCACGATCCGGGACATAGAATCCAGCTATGATTCGTAAGAGTGTTGTCTTTCCACAGCCCGAAGGACCTAGTAAAGTTGAGAGCTCGCCCTCTTCCAGAACCATAGTTACCTCATCTGTTGCTATAACATCACCGAATGTCTTGCGCAAGTTTTCGAGTCGTATCTCTACCATTTTGGTCACCTCAAATACCGGTCATTGCTGATGACCTTGCTCCAAGGATTTTGTTTGTCACTGTAATAACTGCCATCTGCAAGCCCATCATGAGCACACCAAGGCACGCTGCATTATTGGGTCCTCCGAATTCTCCTGTACCATTCAATACTTCATAAGTCCAATATGTCATGGGAGCTTCTTGATGCCCGACACTCCCTAATAATAGACTTGTGCTGACCTCACTTACTGAGTAAACATACGAGAGGAGGGATCCTGCAAGTACACTCACACCGATAAGTGGTAACGTGATTCTGAAGAATGTTCTGTTCTTACTAGCACCCATATTCTGAGAAGCTTCCTCTAGTACAACTGGTGTTGACATCAAACCAGCATATGCAGCTCTAACAGTAAATGGAAACTTACGTACAGTATATGCCATTATAATAAGAAATGCTGGATGACTAAGCGGAAATAGTACCGTCCCATAGAATGCTGTGAAGTATCCAGTAGCTATGACAATTCCTGGAAGAGCAATCGGAGAAGTCACAAGTAGGTCAAGAGCTGTTTTGCCTGGAATGTCCCTTCTCGCGATGATATATGCAGCACTCGCCCCAAGTAGCACTATCATTATAGTTGCGATAGCTCCATACACAAGAGTCAATTGAATCGATCTCGTTACATCTGGGAATCGCCACAAAACTTCATAATTTTCCAGAGTCCATTCATTTGGTAATAGACTATTTGAAGACCATATTCCTGCAAAGGATAGAATGATGACGCTAATCTGTGGTATCAATGCGAGGAAAAGCAGAGGTATTAGTATGCAATAGAGGCCAAAGGAGGCTTTGTTGCTGATTCGTCGGGTTCTCGGATTCCACTGTCCACCTTTTGTTCCTGATGCGTAAGATCTGAGCGAAGAGTATTTTCTGATTGCCAGAAAACCGAGCAGGCTAATCACAAGAAGTAACATTCCAATTGCAGGACCTTTCGGATCAAGAGCACCAGCTTGAGTAGCAACATTGTTGAAAACTTGGTAGGCTAGAGTCTTTGTAGCAATTTGATGGTCTTGGAATACGATTGGTGTTCCAAGGTCTTCTATGCTGAGAATAAATGTCAAGATTGCCCCAGCCTGAACTCCTGGCATTGCAAGAGGGAGTGTAACGCTCCTGAATAGTCGTGTCCCCTTAGCACCAAGGTTCTCTGCTTGTTCCTCAAGAGATGGATCTATTCCCATGAATGAGGAGTACGCATTCAAGTAAACAAGCGAAAAGAACGATAATGATTGCACAAAGATCATAGCTGCAAGTCCTCTAAGCCAGATTATTGGAATCAATGGTAGTCCAAGAAAACCAAGGACAACATTAGCTCCTTCCCGTAATGGTGCAAACAAGGTATTGAGGAATCCATCAGCACCGAGAAACTCCTTGATACCAATTGCACCGACAAAAGGTGTCGCAAGAATGGGGAAGATTAGTACTGTGCGGATTATTGATTTTCCCGGAAAATCATACCTAGCAACAATGAATGCGAGAAATGTTCCAATCAAGACCGAGAGGATAGTTACAATGATTGCAACATAGATTGAGTTTATGATTGAACCAAAGTCCCACCCATAAACTACCAAAAGGTTTCTTGAAAGATTATAACTTGCAGGATTGAGATTTAGAAATGCTTGAATCTCACCCGTAATAGGATCACGTACCCATGGCCAAACATTTGAGTCCGCAAAGAGATTAGCAAAATGCTCTAGGGTGAATGCTCCGGTCGATTCGAATGTGAATGAAACCCGAATGACATCGATAAGAGGCCATATGAGAAAGATGAAGAATACCACAAGAATTCCTATTAATTGGATCCATGTAAGCGAGTCCATTTCACGACGGAGTTTTGTAAAAGACGCTCGAGTTCGTGGGCCGGGATTTCTAAGGAAATCAGCAAATCCTCTTCCAATTCCGGCAACCCAACGACCTCCTGAACGTCCTTTCTGATAGAACCAGGATCCGAATCTATAGGGCGCACTAGTCATACCACGGACAATTGTGTCCTGCAGTGTCACTGGAACTAATTCATCAGCACCCTCAGTGATTCCCTCATCTTTCTCCTGCTCTGTCAACCTGCTACGCACACGTCCTTCATTTTAGTTAAGTCTATGTCAATGCATGAACAGTATTATACACTGAGACATATTGCGTTTTAGCTGCATTGGTCCAACGCAACCGCATATTAGAGGCATATGTCGCATCATATGTCATGTCATAATTTATTCGTTTAGCATATTCAAGGGTGAATTTCTCTAAAACAGAAGTCGTGTAGTCAAGCACAGACACAGGGGTACCCATCAGACCAG
>JBHLQJ010000057.1:0-13463 GCA_048884945.1 Candidatus Thorarchaeota archaeon
GCCATCTTTGTTGCAGCTACAACATCTTGTCCATAATTTGTCAACCCTTTAACTAAAGGTTTTGCAAATTTAGTTGTGGGTTCAAATTTGAATTTTAACGAGATTCAAGATGAACTTGAAGGACTAGTTGAATACTCTAAATACTGGATCTATGATGATGAGCTGAAAGAACGCATTCAAGATGGGGCATTGGATAGCCAGTTGAGCATTATTCGCACTGTGAAAGAGTCTATAGCAGAGCATATCGCTTCAATTATGACTGATGTTGATTTCTGTGCCCTGAAGGAGTATGTGAAATCATATCCAGAGAAGATTGCATGGAGGGATGACATTCTCGACGACCATATAATAGAGGAGTATTACTTGTTTGTTCTTGAAAAAGAACCAGAATATAATGATGACATGGCGATATATTACTTGATGCGGGAATCATTTTACGAATTTCCAGAAATGATCCGAGATTGCGAGCGTGTTGGCGGTGGCTCATTATGCACAATTAGTGATTACTTCATCGATGAATTCAAGGAGATACTTCGTGAAGGGAAGATTGATCCAACTAAACTCACGGATGAGCGAAGAGAGAAGATTGAGATGCAGAAAAGTCTGATACGGTTTCGAGAGAAGTAATACACTAAGAACCACGAGCTCCGAGACTGCCAG
Source organism: Candidatus Thorarchaeota archaeon (assembly GCA_048884945.1). GTDB lineage: Archaea > Asgardarchaeota > Thorarchaeia > Thorarchaeales > Thorarchaeaceae > SMTZ1-45. The sequence goes on from JBHLQJ010000057.1 coordinate 661, forward strand.
ATGGTCCTGGTCTGTCCATCCTGTCATGTGGCATAAGTTGTGAATGAATAGATGATGACTATGCCCTGATGTGTCACTCGCTATTTGAGCGGTACATAGGCTGAAGACTTGGTTGCACCAATACCTGGGTTTCCATGTTTCACCGGTCTGTTTGTGACAGCAAACTCACCAAGTACATGTCCAATCATCTGCGGGATGATTTTGATTCGGGTGAATTCCTTGCCATTGTGAACAGCGATGGTGAGGTCCACCATTTCAGGAAGAATGACCATGTCACGACAATGAGTACGAACGACGACTTCTTTACCTTTCCTCTGTTGTTTTCTTGCTGCCCTGAGGTTCATGAGCAGTTTCTTCTGACGTGGGGGTAAGCCGCGCTTGAGGGTCCTTCTCCTGCGTGATGGTAATAGCTCGATGAGCGAGTCCATATTCATCTTAGCCAATTCTGACAGGGGATACCCGCGGTACATTGGTTCGCCTTTCTGTGACATGATATCACCAATTATGGTATACGGCATCGTTTGTAACGACTCGTAACTGTGCTGAAGCCGAGAGGTGTCAATTTAAGCATTGCGTACTGTCCATTACTCTGGACGATGAATCACATTGCCATCATGGTCCAACATACCCGCTTTTCTCATAGCAACCCTCACCCAACCCATAGATGATTCAAGACCAGGGTCTCGTATGAGCGCCAGTTTGGCTAAGCGAATTGCCTCCTCCCACCGTTCCAACTCATAGTTAATCTCCGCCATGTTAGCTATTGCCAGTGGTTGCCTTCCCTCCCTCTCTAAAGCTTTCTCGAAGCTTACTAGAGCCTCTTCAAGAAGACCAAGCTTTCTTAGTGTCACACCCTTATTGAAGTACGGGATCGGGTTCTTTGAATCCAATGTGGCTGCTGTATCAAGCAGAGCTAAAGCCTCTATTGCCTGTGAGCTATCTCTCGTAGGTTTCTCTTGAGTTTCCATGAGGGCTACAGCTAAGGTTACATATGCATTAGTGTGTGTTGGATTTTTTTCGATAATCGCCCTTAGCTTTGTAGTCGCTTCTGGTATATTACCCTCTTTCAGCAATCTTGCAGCTTCTTTGTACTCCAAATCTTTCGAACGTCCAAATAGAGGCATCTTATAACACTGGGTCATTAATTCCGCAACAACTCTTAAGTCATGACCTACTTGCACTTGATTTAATCAATAAAGCCCTCAAGATGACAGATGAAGGTAAAAGCAGTTAGCCAGTATATTATCTACTAGCAATATGAGATGAAAGGGCCTTTCGGCCCTGTTCGCTAGCTGTACTTGAAGGATTACTCTTCAGCTTTCTCTGCAACTTCTTCTTCATCGAAGTCGAAGTCTTCAAGTGGCTCTGGAGCTGGAGTGGTAAGCATAGTCCAACCAATCCACATAGCAATTACCATGATCAGAACCACGCCCAGGTATATCGGTAGTTGAACTAGGAAGTCTGGACTTGGATTGAAGAGAGGTGCAAAAGCACCAAATGTGTCAACAACCCAGGTTGCGAGGTCTGGGAACAGCTGAAGGATAACTAGCCCCCAAGTGTAGTAGATTAGCACCAGCAGGGCGAATATGAAGATAAGGGCACCAATTGCCTTTTCTTTTCCGATTGTGATTACTCTCCTCTATTTGTTAAAGGAACTACCACGGTTAGCGCTTGTGCACTAATAAAAGGATTACGTAGGGAAACGTAATGCATAATCGAGTGATGAAATCTATCTCTCAAAATTGCATACATCGTCAAGGGTCTTTCCTAAGGGCATAAATTGGATTACTACAAAGATCAAAAACAAATCGACATTCTTTTTGGGACGCTTAACTCGAGAATTTACATCCAGTTTACACGGTTTGACTATTATGACAGCTTATGGAATATCATCGGATCTTGAATTTCGTAGGTGGATCCTTCTGCAGCCAGAGGGAATTACACTATTGAGATGCTATCAATGTGGAAGGTGCACAGCTGCTTGTCCCGTCGCATCGATAGACGAGTCATTCAACCCACGACTCTTTCTGGAGAAACTAATTCTAGCAGATGAATCATTAGCACAGGAGCAACTAATCTGGACTTGCCTTACTTGCGAACAGTGTGAAGTCAGATGCCCTGAGCATGTGAAAATACCGGAAATCCTAGTGCTTGCTAAAGTGAGAGGGTTACTTTCTGGAAATACACCTCAGACCGCTCTAGATAGAGCACGAGCCATTCTTTCAGAGGGACGCACAATTTTGGTTAGCGAACCAATGCTTAAGACACGTGAAAAAATGGGGCTACCAAGTCTAGGAACCCCACCAGTTGAACAGCTTGGTAAAATCCTCAAAGAACTGGGGACAATTGAGCGGGTTGAATCTGCTAAATCTAGCTATGGGGGTGCTGAAGGTGAGTAAGTCTATAGAATACACCTATTTCCCTGGATGTACAATCCCATTCAGACTTCCCCATTTTGAACTCACCATGAGAGAGGTCTTGAAGAAGCTGAATGTGGAACTAATCACAGATGAAGGACACACATGTTGCCCTGAACCTACTACATTCCCTGGTGTGGATATTGAAGCATGGTTTACAATAGGTGCTAGGAATATTGCTGTAAGTGAGTCTAGTCATCGTGACACGGTCGCTTTATGCAGTGGCTGCTTTCACACATTGTCTGTTGTGAAACACACGCTCAAAACAGATTCAAACTTACGAGATAGAGTCAACAAGAGGCTCAAGAAAGCTGGAATGGAGGCTACCGGAGAAGTCACTGTAAAAAACATACTTCATGTACTACATGAGGATGTAGGCCTAGATCAAATCGCGAAGAAAATAACTCATCCTCTCAATGGTCTCTCTATAGCTTCCCACTATGGATGTCATCTTGTCAGACCAGTTGAAGCAACACATATGGATGACGCAGAGAATCCACGATGGATGGAAGATTTAATCAAAATAGTTGGCGCTAAGCCAGTTGAATACAGAGATAAGATGGCTTGCTGTGGTGCTCCTATAGGGCCCTCTGATGAATCAAAATCATTCAAGCTCACAGCCCAGAAGCTTCAGAAAATACGTGAAGCTGGTGCAGATGCCATTGTTCTGATTTGTCCCACTTGCTACACGCAACTTGAAACGCAGCAGAGGAAAGCTGTCGAGCATCTAGACCCAGAATTTAGTATGCCTGTTTTATATTTGGGAGAGATGCTTGCTCTCGCAATGGGCTTGACGGACCTTGTTGTCAGCAATGCGAGAAGGTATCATCGAGTGAAGATTGAACCTTTGCTGGAGAAGATAGGAGTTGGTGAATGATGACAAAAACCGTTGTAGTGGTTGGTGCTGGACTTGCTGGCATACAAGTTGCACAACAGCTTTCAGACCTTGGGATGAATGTTCATCTTATTGAAAAGGAAGTGACGGTTGGAGGGCTTTCAACTCACCTTGGAAAAGTCTTCCCTACTGATGACTGTGCTCTTTGTCTTGATGTGTGTCAGGAGTTATACGATGGCAAACATCGTCGTTGTCAATATAGAACCTTACTCGGGACACAGAAACGACTGCTCCTTCATACTCAGACTGAGGTCAAATCTATCAAGATGAATGGAGGTAAGTTTTCGGTATCACTACGATCTCAACCAAGATACGTTTCGCCTGACCGCTGTGTTGTGTGTCTTGAATGTATCAAGGTGTGTGATGTTGAGGTTCCAGATGAGCTGAATCTCAAAAGACAGACGCGAAAAGCTATCTATAGACCAGTTCCGCAGGCTGTTCCTCTTGTCCCAGTTATTGACATGGAATCTTGCACAAAATGTGGTAAATGCGTCGAGGTCTGTGGAGTTGGTGCTATCAATCTCGAACAGAAATCAACAAGTCGCACTGTGACTGCTGATGCAGTGGTCATTTCAACTGGCGTTGAAGAAAGAAATCCAGTTGACTTGCCAGGGTACGAATATGGCAAATGCCAAGATGTATTAACTCAAAGAGAGCTCGCTCGGCTTCTTGATTCCACTGGTCCTACTAATGGAGTAGTTCTTACAGCATCAGGAAAATCCGTAAACTCAGTTACAATGATACTTTGCGCTGGGAGTAGGGATTTGAATGCAGTTGAGTACTGCTCCCAAGCCTGCTGTACATATAGTCTCAAACATGCAATAATGTTGAAAAATTCAGGTATTGATGTGAATCTATGCTACATGGACCTACGAGTTCCCTTACACAGTCAGCACTATATCACCCTCGCTAGAAATCTTGGTGTTCAGTTCGTGCGAGGAAAACCTGACCAAGTCGTGGTTCGAGGAGAATCCCCAGTGACCATTGTGGAAGACACTGAATCGAAAAAGCGACTAGAGCTGGAATCTGACTTGGTTGTATTAGCTTCCCCCCTCATTGCCCTTGCTTCTGATAGGAAGGAATTCGGAGATGTTCTCGACAAAAATGGGTTCGTTTCTCGCCAGGGCTCTGCAAAGAGAATCTATGCATGTGGCACATCCACTGGACCAACTGACATCCCTACCAGTTTTGCTGAGGCTAACTCCGTGGCATTGCAGGTATATTTAGACTTGAAGGGAGGTGCCTAAATGAAGAAACTGTTTCTTTGCACCTGCAACAACACTCTCAACAAGACTTTGGACTTCTCTAGGATTGAAAATGAACTGGCAAAAACATTCGATACCATTGAAACTTTAGACTATCTGTGTCTTGATGATGGCCTTTCTAAGCTTAGGCAGAGTGTGTCAGATGATGACCAAGTGGCAATTGGGGCGTGCAGTTCACAAATCATTGGCATCCCCGTGAAACAGAAACTGATGCTCAATCTACTCTCCTTTGTCCCTCTCAGAGAACATGTCGCTTGGGTCCATCCGAAGGATAATAAGTCTGCTACTAGCAAGGCGATAGTTCTGTTGACTGATGCATCTGTACACTTGGACTATATGGAATCAGCAACTGAGTTCACCGAGAATATGACTGAAAGAGTTCTCATTATTGGGGGCGGAATTGCTGGGCTGCAAGCTGCCATTGACCTAAAGAAACTAGGAGTCGGTGTTACCCTTGTAGAGCCTCTAGGTCAGAGTGATGAAAAGTACCACAATGACCACTTCTTCATGAGTGACAATGAAATACTAAGTCAAACACTTACTGCTCTTCGCAAAGCACTCTCGGGAGTAGAGCGAGTTCAGGGATCTATAAACGAGATTAATGGACAAATGGGGTCATACGAAGTTACTTGGAAGGACTCTGACAACAAATTTACAACACAAGACTACGGAGCAATCATAGTCGCAACAGGAACACAACAATACCTTCCACGCATAGCAAAGAAGTGTCGTTTCGGAAAATCCGACAGAGTCTTGACTCTTCAAAGTTTGGTTACTGACTCTGAGAAAAAAGGGGCAAAGAAGTCCTCAGACATCTTGATTGTTGCCGATCCTGATGTTGAACTTTCTTCAGCAGAGGGAAGTCATCTTCTAAGAATGACCAAAGTACTAGCCACTCAGGGCAACACTGTCTTTTGTTTGCACTCAAACATCAGAACAGATGATGAGAACCTATATCGACAAGCACGAGCGGCAGGAGTAATCTTTGTACGAGGTACTTTGAAACAGGTCAAGGACAACAAAGATGGATTGACTTGTCAAATCGAAAACAAGCTCGAGTCGATCATGCGAGAGGTCACAGTAGATATTATTGCAGTCAATCAGTTAATCGGTCCAGTGGATTATACAGCCCGATTAGCAACTACTTTGGGTGTAGAGTGCGATGATAGAGGCTTCATCAAGACTAGGTACAATAAGATGAAACCTGTACAAACCTCACGAAGAGGAATTTTCATCGCTGGTGGTGCAAAGACAGCAATGGACCTTCCACATGCTCTAATCTCCGCCCAGAATGCGGTACTTGAAGCCTATAAAGTCGTCAAGGCGCCTTTGAAGCGAACTGGGTGGATACCAGTCATCGATGATGAAAAATGCGACGTATGCAAGGCATGCATCACTGCTTGTCCTAATGATGCATTACGCCTGTTTGATGATAAGGTGATACACATACCCGTTCACTGTGAGTTTTGTGGTATTTGCGTGTCATCATGTCCAACTAGAGCAATAGAGTTTCAGTCACATGGCAAGGAGAGTTGGTTTGCCAGGCTCGAAACAATAGCAAAGACTCACAACCGCCTTGAGAAGAATAAACCATTCACACTAGTATACGCTTGTAGTGAGTGCGCTAATGCTTCGATAGATCAAGCAGGTTTCAGTAGTAAGAATTATCCCACAGGGACATATGTGCTACAGTTTCCCTGTGCAGGGATGGTTTCACCGATTGAGATTCTGAAAGGTCTAGTCGTGGGTGCAGAGAGAGTTATTGTCGCGCACTGTCCACCCGGAGGATGTCACCATCAGACTGGTGACCATAACTCAGAACTCATCGTCCAACTCACTAGAGACATGTTACATGAAATTGGACAAGATTCAGAGAGAGTGCGAGCCACGTATATGATTGCAGCAACGCCTGAAAAGATGCAGAAGGAGGTGGGGCTACATGGATAAGCGAGAACGACTGATTCAGAAGATACGTAACATTGCAGTGAAGACTCCCACTCGAATCTTAGAGGTTCCTGATAAAGTTGAGGGCTTTGGGAGCATCACCTATAGACCGCCATCCTGCAGTGCCTGCAAGAAATGTATTGATGTGTGTGAGGTTGAAGCCCTCGAGCTGGAAGGAACCGTACGCCTACCAGACTATCTCAGTGCAATAGTACCAGACGAAGGGTTTAGGTCGAAGAACCGTGAGTCCTTGATATCACTGTTGCAGGCATTAAAGCAAGATGGTGAAGTACAGACCATACCCGTCCCTGCAGAACTTCCTGGCTACGGCTCCATTTCTTGGTCTGCTCAGAAGTGTATAGCCTGTAACAAGTGTGTTGAAGCCTGTAAAGAAGACTGCCTCACACTAGAGAAGACATATGATTTAGTGAGCGTTGTTGGAGCGGTAGAACCACCACCCGCCGTAGAGATTACTGACTGGGAACCATTCATAATCTGTTTTGTTTGCTGGGAGTGCTCGCATGCGGCTGCTGACCTTGCAGGCTTGATGCATCTACACTATCCCACCAATATCCGTACAATACGAGTGCCCTGCAGTGGTGCAGTGGAACCAATTCAGATAATGACAGCACTTGAGAACGGAGTGGATGGTGTATTGGTGACTGGTTGTCTTCTCTCTGAATGCCATTATGGTGGGGATGCCCCATTGGCTGGGAACTTTATGCAAGCTGATTTTGTCAAATTTTGGCAGAGCATGTTTGAGGAGATTGGTTTGGGCGGTAGGCTATACATTGACTTTGCCTCAGCGGCTATGGGAATCAAGTTCGCAGAAATAGTGACAGAATTTGTTGAGAAAATCAAGAATTTAGGACCCAGCCCTGTTAGAGGAAAACTGGAGGTGCAATCCTAATTGACAAAGAAGAAGGACACAGAAGATCGCATTGGAGTCTTCATTTGTAGTTGCGGGACCAACATTGGTGGTGTTATCAATGTCAGGAAACTTGCTCGAGAGTTTAAGGACTATCCCGGTGTTGTATTCACTACATCAAACATGTTCACCTGCTCAAAAGATGGACAGGACACAATAGCAAAGCAGATCAAAGATAACGAACTAACAGGTGTTGTTATTGGCGCTTGCACACCAAAGCTCCATGAACAGTTATTCAGGGAGATTCTTGAGGAGAATGGTCTAAATCCATTCCGTTTAGCTCAGGCAAACCTTCGAGAGCATGACACGTGGATTCATGGTGACAACCCGGAGGAGGCATACAAAGTTGCCTACGATCTCGTTGTGGCTGCAATTGAACGGGCAAAGAAACTCGAGGACATTGGATTTGAGGAATATTCTGTGGAAAAGAGTGTTCTCGTGATAGGCGCTGGCATAGCTGGAATACAGTCTGCGCTTGACCTCGCTGACAAAGACATCAAGGTACACCTCGTAGAGAAATACACGTCAATTGGAGGCTATATGGCCCGCTTGGAAAAGACCTTCCCTACGCTTGACTGTTCGATGTGCATTCTCTCTCCCAAACTGTCTGCAATTGAGCGTCACAAGAATATTGAGCTACACAGCTACTCGGAGGTCCTTGAGGTAGAGCGGGACTATGGTAATTTCAGGGTACGTATCAAGAAACACCCTAGATATGTTGACATCGAGAAATGTATCAACTGTGGTGCCTGTCAGAGGAACTGCCCTGCCACGGGTCCAGATGAGTGGAATCTCGGACTTAAGGAGAGAAAAGCGGTTTACAAACCTTTTCCGCAAGCTGTCCCTGGAGTATTCTTCCTTGACAGAGAATCGTGCACTCATTGGACGAATGGATGCACTATCTGTTCCGAGAAATGTCCCAGTGATGCTATCTCATATGATGTTGAAGAGGAAGAGATTGAGCTCACTGTTGGTGCGATTGTTGCTGCAACAGGATTCAAAGAGATGGATGTTTCAGAGCTCCCAGAATACGGGGGAGGCAAATTTGAACACGTATTAACTGGAGGTCAGTATGGTCGTTTACTAAGTCTGGTTGGACCAACTGAAGGCAAAATACTCATGCCTCCGAAGTTTGAGCAGCCTCCTAAACGCATAGCGTATATCAACTGTGCAGGTTCGAGGGATGAGAAATGCCGTCCTTGGTGTTGTAACTTTGGATGTATGTACACATTAAGGCATGCAGAGATGACACAGAGACTGTATCCTGATGACATTGAACAGTGGATCATCTATCATGAACTTAGGGCTGGCGGTAAAGAGTACGAGCAGTTCTATAGACGAGTGCGTGAGAGTGGAGTACGGTTCGTACGAGGGTTCCCGAGCGATATGACTGAAGAAAAGGATGGAAGTATCTCATTCACAGTCTTTGATCAAGGGACTGGTAGTCTACTACGTCTGAACTTTGACATGGTGGTCCTATCCATGGCCATAGACCCATCACCTGGAGCAGCTCATCTTGCTCACATGATTGGTGTGGATCGAAGTGAAGGTGGCTTCATGAAGGAGCTCCATCCCAAACTCGAACCGGTGAACACAAAATCAAGAGGTGTATTCATCGCAGGAGCCTGTCAAAGCCCGAAGGACATTCCCGCTAGCGTCGCTGACGGGAAAGCCGCGGCAAGTGCAGCCGCATCTCATGTGCTCAAGGGTAAGGTCCGAGTGCAGATGGACAAGGCAGTTGTTGACGAATCCCTCTGTATTGGATGTGGTCTCTGCGAGAAAGTCTGTCCATTTGCTGCCATATCCATGACTGTCAAAGACGACGCAAAAGAACTGGCTGAAATCAGCTCAATCCTCTGTACAGGCTGTGGAAAGTGCCAGGTTGTGTGTCCAACTGGAGCCATCACACGAAGACATTTCACAACCGAACAGATAGAGGCTGAAATACTCGGTCTCATTTCAGCTCACAAAGAACGTGAGCAGGCAGAGAAGTCTTCTGGAGGTGCATCAACATGACCGAAACTAGAAACAATCTAGAACCTCCGGAAGTTCTTATAGACCCAATTGACATGTCGAAGCTTGACCCAGGTTTTAGAAGAGAGATACAGAGCATGCCAAATGCTGAAGATCTATCTGCATGCTTTGCCTGCTCAACATGCACAGCTGCATGTCCAGTAGCAAATGTTTGGGATATCAAACCACATCAGTTGATCCGGATGATTCTCCTTGGGATGCGGGAAAAGGTGCTCTCCTCGAAGGAGATTTGGCTCTGTTTGACATGCTTTGAGTGTCAGGAACGATGTCCTCAACGTGTGCGTGTTACAGACATCTTCTTTGACTGCAAGAACCTCGCAGCTGAAGAGGGGACCGTTCCAAGTAGCATTATCGCACTTGGAAGAGAGCTCATCGAAAAGGGTCAGCTCTACACTGTCACTGCTGATTGGGAGCGGGAGGACATGAACCTCGAACCAGAGGTGCCAGGTCTCTCGACTGAACCTGTGAAAAAGATTCTTAGTGAAACACGCACAGGAAGACTTGTCGGGGAGGGGAAGTGACATGCCTAAATTTAGCCTCTATATGGGTTGTAGTGTCCCTGCGAATTATCCTAACTATGAAGCATCAATGTGCCGTGTCGCAGAGATATTAGGACTAGAACTAGAATACTTGGAAAATGTAGCTTGTTGTGGCAGTCCAAATCTGAGAGCAATTGACCACTTGGGCTGGTTGGTAGTGAATGCTCGTACACTTGCTATCGCTGATGGAATTGGGCACGATATCGTCACTCCTTGTAATGGTTGTTTTGGTAGTCTAAAAGACGTATACCACCTTCTAAGACATGATACAAAGACCAGAGAAAGGGTCAATAAAGAATTGAAACAAGACGGTTTGGAGTTTAAGGGCATAAGTAAGCCACGTCATTTCATAGAGGTCATCTATGCTGATGTTGGTGTTGATTCCATACGAAAGAAGATAACAAAACCTCTTGATGGTGTTGGTATAGCGATTCACTACGGATGCCATGTTCTTCGACCTACTGATGTGACTGAAATCACTCCAGACATTCTAGATGAACTTGTGAGAGCCACTGGTGCACAGGTCATTGAGTACCCCTTGTGGAAACAGTGCTGTGGTGCTACAGTCTTACCAGTGGATGAAAATCTCGCGATAAGGCTCGCTCGAGACAAGCTCAAATCAATGAAAGAGGCTGGTGCATCATTTGTAACAGTCGTCTGTCCTGCATGTTGCAACCAACTTGATCTGCAGCAACTTGGTCTAAAAGAATCCTATGGTGAACAGTATGACCTTCCAGTCCTGTTCTATCCGCAGATACTTGGACTCGCTATGGGACTTCCACAAAATGAGGTTGGCCTTGAGATGAATAGGATTTCTGCCATACCTATCCTCCAACACATCTCTGGTAATGTTTAGGACATACTCCTTATAACGAGTACATTCTTCCGAAACTGCCAGATTACAGACGATTGGGTGTGAAGAATCTGACACTGAAGATTATCGTTCCTGTGAAACAGGTGCCAGAAGTCGCCGATGTCAAGGTGAATGAGGAAACTGGTACGCTGATTCGAGATGGTGTACCAAGCATACTGAATCCTTTTGATGAGTTTGCTGTAGAGGCTGCAATTCAACTAAGAGAGAAACATGGTGGTGAGGTTACCATCATCACCATGGGTCCTCCTCAAGCAAAAGAGGCACTACTCAAAGCGCTTGCAATGGGTGGTGACAAGGCTATCCATATGACAGATCGAGCCTTTGCAGGTGCAGACACTTGGGTCACTGCCCTAACTCTCGCTGAGCAAATCAAGAAGATGGAATTTGATATTGTCATTTGTGGCAAGCAAGCAATTGATGGTGACACAGCTCAGGTAGGTCCTGAGATTGCTGAGTTGTTAGGTGTTCCTCAAATCTGTTATGTCCGTCATCTTGAACTGAGTGAGGATGGGAAATTTATTATCGCTCATAGAGAAACAGATGAGGGATATGACGTAATACGTGCAAAGTTGCCAGTGCTTCTCACAGCTACAAAAGGGCTGAACGATCCACGACTTCCCAATATCATGGGTATTATGCAAGCGAAAAAGAAGCCCTTTGAGGAAGTCAATGCTGAGAAACTCGGATATGATGTTGACAAACTTGGTCTCAAGGGATCGCCTACTCAGGTAAGAAAGGTCTTTCCGCCTGAAAAGAAGAAAGGCGGCATCAAGATAGAGGCTGAGGATCCGAAAGCAGCTGCAAAAGAGCTAGTTGAATTCTTAGCAAAGAAGGGGGCGATTTAAGATGACATTACATTATGATAGAGATACATGCAATGGATGCATGCTATGCCCAAAAGTCTGCAATTTTGATGCAATTGAAAAAGATGGAGACAAGGTCAAGTTTGACTTGGACAAATGTGTTCTCTGTGGATCGTGCGAAGAGGTATGTCCAGTAGATGCAATCAAGATTGAGAGAAAAACCATTGACAAGGAAGCTATTGCCCAATACAAGAATGTCTGGGTCTTCTGTGAGACCAATGATGGACGTCTTCGTAATGTTGGTCTTGAACTCATTGCAGAGGGTCGTGAGTTAGCTGACAAACTAGGAGAGAAGCTAGTTGCAGTCCTAGTTGGTCATGAGATTGAAGCGCACGCTCAGAAGCTAATACATTATGGCGCAGACAAAGTGATTGTTGTTGATGAGAAAATCTTCGACCATTATACTACTGATGCCTATACAATTGCTATGAACACACTGATAGCGCCGAGAAAACCTGGAATTGTGCTGTTTGGTGCGACCAGTAATGGGCGTGATTTAGCTCCTCGTGTCGCAGCTAGGATGGCACTTGGGCTTACTGCTGATTGTACAGGACTCGATATAGATGAAGAACGACAGCTCGTACAAACAAGACCTGCCTTTGGTGGAAACATCATGGCTGAGATTCTTTCTCCATACACGAGACCCCAAATGGCCACAGTTCGACCAAATGTGTTCAAGCCTTTGGAGCCCGACACATCCAGAACTGGCGAGATTGAGCGAGTCCCAATGACAATCAGTGCTGTGCAGGTGCGGACTCGAGTGTTGGAATCTGTGAGTGAAGCTGTTGAGGGCATGAAATCCGTCGAAGAAGCAGACGTCATCGTATGCAGTGGTCGCGGAATCAAGGACCCCTCAAATCTTGAGCTTCCAAAACAGCTCGCTGAACTGCTTGATGCAGCTATCGGTGGCTCACGACCAATTGTCGACTTGGGATGGCTTCCACCATCACAACAGGTTGGTCAGTCCGGGAGAACGGTCTGTCCAAAGCTCTACATTGCTCTTGGAATCTCAGGAGCTATCCAACATCTGGCAGGAATGTCCAG
>JBHLQJ010000058.1:0-13356 GCA_048884945.1 Candidatus Thorarchaeota archaeon
GAAGATCGATAGCTGGTTATCCCTATTCCTCATATACAGATAGTTTACCCATTCAATAGCTATAACGTCGATAATGAGTGGTGCTGAGGGATCTGTAGAGGTGGGATCAGCTATGATATTCTCAATTGCGTCCTTCACGAGCAAACCAGCTGTTTCACGGTTGGTGTTGCCTTCGTTGTAGTAGATGAAGAGATTATAGGAATTATTAGCAAAGACATCATTCAAACCATTCGCCATAGCTAAGTTCCAATGAGTCACAGCTTCGTTCATGTTCTGTTCGAACATAAACGAACCAGAATAATGAGCAAACATCCCCTGAGGAACTGGGCCTTTAAGTGGCCAACCGAATCCGTTTTTAATATTGGAAATGAGATTACCATAATCGAATGCATAAGATATCGCCATTCGCAACTCCCAATCAGTGAATGGATTCTCAAAGATATTGTTTGAAATGTTCAGGTATGGGTTCATGTTGAAGCCTAGAAACATAATCTCGTATGTAGGACTTCCCGCCCAAACCTTGATTTCGGGATTAATACTCTGAAGTGTACCATCACCTATCGTAATGACATTGTTCCAGATCAGGTTGGCATGTGTTGTTGGCCAATAGCATGCGTCAGTGGTTCCTGCTTGAAGGTGCAAAATCCTAGTGTTCATATCAGGGGTATTCTTGATTGTGATGTCAGTAATTGCTCCAGCGTTGGGGTGGTTAATTTTCGCAGTATCTACTCTCCAATAGTTAGGATTGGTTGTTAGCTCTATCCTATCATCCATAATCCAATCAACAAGCACGTATGGACCTGTTCCACAAGCTTCTGTATCTAAAGTCAGATCTGTGCTCTCAGGTGACATTCCACCATGATTCATGAAGAATTCAGGACTGATCATTGCCCCAACCTCATTTGCCAAAATTGCTAGAAATGGTGCAAATGGATAGGCTAAGTGAACTTCGACCTCGAATTCACTATTTACTATGACTGCGCTAACATTTTCGATCCAATTCTCCCATGCAGCGATGTGCTCCGGGCTTCCATCTCCATACTCAAACACTGCATCCTCAATCGCTTGGCCGCCGAGGATTGGTTCAGCAATCATCCATACAGGACCCCATCCATAATCCCAGCCACGTCCCAACATTCGCCAGAAATTCATCTGCACAGCAGTAGCGTTGAATTTGGTTCCGTCGTGAAACTTAATATTTTGACGGAGAATGAAAGTATAAGTCAATCCATCTGATGAAATTACCACACTTTCGGCAAGTAATGGCTCTGATGGAGATGTGTCTGCTGTGTCCCACGGATATGTAAACAAAGTTTCATAGATGTTGTAATGAATCCATGCACCAGCTGACTCGTAATTCTTGTGTGGATCCATGTAGTCTGGACAGTAAATTGTTTCCCAAATTATAGCATTACTTGTTGAGTTCGTTGCGATGCAAAAGTGGTTTTGATTCGTTGTGGTAATGCATGATGCAGATATTTGACTGACAAGGAAAACCGTTAGAATAAAGGCTTGAATTACGAGATTTGAGTTCTTACTAGAAACAGACAATCGAATTTACCCCCAGCTTAAACTTCCAACAAATATTATGTAAGTTGGCATTACATCTCCCTCGTGTCGGAATACCTAAAAGTTAGCCAATTATTAGCGCAAAAATCAAATCAATTTTCCGATTTCTTGATGCAGAAATGAGATATAGACTATTGAAATGTGTATTCAGCAAACTTTAATCAGTCTAAATGTTAATGCCAAGCTAACAGAGGTGTGCAAGGTGCGAAATTGTGAGAAATGTGGTAAGGCCAACCAGCCAACTCGAAAGTTCTGTATCAGATGTGGGGCGTCATTACTGAAGAAGGACGCGCCAAAAGAGAAAGCACCTCTTCCAACAGCGACTGCACCAGAAGTCCAAGTAACTGCTGCAACACCTCCTTCGGTAAGTCCACCTCCAGCTTCTGAAGATGAAAAATGGGTAAAACCAAGTTCTGTAGCTAAAGACCGCGTAAGAGCTGCAGGAGGCTTGACCAAACCAAAATCTGAATTTGAGAAAGCTAAGGAAGCTTTTGCTAAAGCTGAAACTGTGGGGATTGATGAAGCTGATGGCTCTGGCGTAGTTGAAACTCGAATGCTTCGCGCTAGTGAGGTCAAAGAGTTACTTGAAGGCCCAGGAATGATGGAAGGTGTGGAAGACATACCTCCACCAAGAATGATGGAGGGAAGTGAACCACTTCCACCTGAAGCAGTTGACTTGATGCCTCCTACAGGACCTACAGCATCACAGATCGAAGAGTCCATCTTGGGTGCACGCTCTGCATACATAGAACACCCTCCGGAGCCTGAGCCGGAACCGGAACCTGAGCCAATGGTAGCTCCACCTATTGATGAGGATATGATTCCGCAAGATGTTGAAGAAGAGCTCACAGCGGATTATGAGATGGATGGTAAAATCCCAGTCCTTGAAGCTACTACAGCAGAGGAGGAAACAGAGCCTGAACTGACTTATGATGAGGAAGATATGTCAGACACAGAAGAAACATCTTTCACACCTGCTAAAGTTGAAACAGCAAAACCCAAGCCAGAAGTGGCACCAGCGGCTGTTGATGCTGATCTTGATCTTGTGATTGCTTGTCCAGACTGTGGAAAGGTCATTAATGTGGATATGTTCGAATATCCCAAAGAAGTCTATAGTAAGATGGGCGCGGCTCGTTTGAAACAGGCTAGATTCTTGGTCGTTCAAGGAAAACCTGGTTTAGCTATGGATGCAGTGAGAAAAGCACGAGCGCTATATGAAAAAGCGGATGACAAGAAAGGACTGAAAGATGTGCTAAGGTTAGTCGAATCACTTGCCCAGGTTGATTAAGCTTTCAACCAGAGCCTCATGAACTTCTCTCTTTCAATTATAAAGTCTGAGAAGCACTCGCACATCATAAGGAATCGACTATCATAGCCACGTTGTTTTAACTCTCGGAAGATTGTGTCAAAATCAATCTCACCTTCACCAATAGGCAGATGTGTGTCGTATCTCACTGCGAGCTCACGGATCTCTCCCTGGGTCACTTCCCGATCTTTCTTCATGTTCATCACATCGTCTATCATTTTTGATCCGTGGTTATCATGTACATTGACCATAGCAATTCTATCATAAAATGTAGAAATATGATCTAGAGCTCTGTTTCTTGTCGCTAGAATCTGGCCATGACCAATATCGAGTGCCATCTTCATATCTGGAAACATATCGAATAGTAGCTGAGTTTCGGTATAGTATAGTCCTTGTGTTTCAACAGCAAGGGTCACACCTGACTCTTTGGAAGCTTCACACGCCAAAGGTAATGCTCTCAGGAAAATATCAATATCATTGTCATCATAGAAGAGAGATGAGAGCATAGTATGAAATGTAACAATTTCTGCATCAATCTGACGCCCTAAGTCAATATATGGGACAATGCCACGACTAAGTTCTACTGGTTTCCAGTCGGGATTACTTGGTAGATGAAGGGTACATGGAATGCCTGCGTCATTCAGGTCTTTCTTTGCTTCAGTGAAATCAATAGTGAAATTTAGATCCATCCTTAGATCGATAAAATTGGGTTCATTCTTGATGGCACTTCGTATCTGTTCGTTATTGCGCGCAAAGGTTCCTATCTTCATCTCACACGACCCTTGGTTTCGATGGGATAGATATGCCTTTTCTCACTTTTGGTGGATATTCTGCAGTTCTCCCTCGTTTAGAGAGAACATGGGCGATAGTGTTATTAGATGAATAGCGTTTCCAACTGCTATAGACGCTATTTCGCGGAGTGAACGGATCCTGCCAGAAAATGTTGACTACTTATTTAAACTGGTCTTCTTGGGTGAAGGAGCAGTAGGGAAAACCAGTCTGGTAGGTCGGTATGTCTATGACAGCTTCGAGGGTGATTACTTAGCTACAATCGGTACGGACATACATGTAAAAATGGTGACCGTCAATCAAACAGTAGTAAAACTGGTAATCTGGGACATAGCTGGCCAAGATAACTTTGCGCAGCTTCGGAGGGCATACTACATGAATGCTTCTGGAGCATTCTTTGTCTTTGATACTACACGACCCGAAACAATAGAACGTGTGGACGAATGGATTAACGCTCTTTTTACAGTAACTGGCAAAATCCCACTAATGCTACTAGAAAACAAAGTCGATCTTGAAAGTGCAATAACAGATGAAGAAAAGGATGCTGTGAAGAAAAAACATGGTGTTTCCATAGTTCCCACTAGCGCCAAAGAAGATACAAATGTTGAAGAAGCTTTTAGACAAATAACTCGTGACATACTAGTCAAGTCACGTATCAAAAAGACCTAACTCACAGCGTCATAGGAGTTATGCAATGGTGAGCGATTCACAACCCGACTTTGTCCATAAGCTTGTGTTCCTAGGTGATAGTAGCGTTGGAAAAACGTCGCTAGTGCAACGCTACGTCTACGATAGTCTGGCTCCAGATATTGGTCGGACTATTGGTGCTATGTTGCATGTCAAGTCAGTCGACTTTGAAGGTGCTAAACACAAGCTTGTAATTTGGGATCTTGGAGGGCAAGAGTCGTTCTCAGCACTACGGGAACAGTATTGTGCAAATGCCTCTGGAGCATTCTTTGTCTTTGACAGGACACGTATTGACACTTTGAAGCACATTGATGATTGGCTTACTGCACTTTACAATGCTGCTGGCAAGGTTGCAGTGGTGGTTGTTGAGAATAAGATGGATCTAGAATCGGTAGTCTCTGACGATCAGATAAAGGGAATGCTCGAAGCCCGTTCATTGAAGCACATTCAAACGAGTGCCACAGAGAACATGAATGTGAACAGAGCCTTTGAAGAATTAGTAAGAGAGATTCGAACATCAAAGAGATGAAATCAACCATCAATCAAGCATACTCGCCTCATCTTCTTTATACAACAGTCCAAGTTTTACACGCTCACCGGTTATCATGTAGGTTGCACTTTCTGCTATTCTAATAGCTTGGTCAGCCGCTCGTTCGCAATACCTGCCAACAATAATATAGTACATTGCTAGTTCACTGATGTCCCTTCGGCGATTCAAATATTCAGCAATCTCTTCAAACATATCCACTGCCTCTCTGTCACTTTGAGCCTCAAGTTTTTCGAGCTCATTTATTTCAGAGAGATCTTCAGCAAGTACTGCTCGTATACTCACATCAATGGCGGAAATGGCTAATTCAGCAAGGTATGGTAATGAAACAAGTTCTTTGAAATGGTCAAAGTCCTCACAGAGCTCTACGATTTTACCAATCTTTTCTGCATATTGACCAACTCTACGAAGACAACCAGATGTATTGTTGTATGTGATTAATCGCCTTAGTTCTACTCCTGACGGTTGGCATTTTGAAACTGTATCAAAAACAAGTTCCTCTACTTCTTGATGTAGTTGCTCAACTTGATACGAGACCCTCCCAGTTTCATCAGCCAATTCCAAATCCAGATTCTCAAAAGCCTTCATTGCTTTTGTAAGAGCTGCTCTCACAAGCGAATGAAGGTTGGTCAGGTGAGCGGCAATCTCAGAGGTTCTTGTGTCCAATGTTGAATTCATTCTACATCAACTCAATTCTTTGAAAGAGCATCACATTACACCATCCATCATGGATTAAGGTGTTCCGATTCACATTAATGAGGCATATCACTTGATTTTCCCTTGTAGGCAAGACCTAGTTTTTTCCTCTCACCTGTCACCATATAGACGGCTCGTTCGGCAATGGAGAAAGCATGATCGGCAGCACGTTCGCAATATCTACCAACAATTACATAGAACATAGCCATCCTTGTGATGTCTGTTCGTTGCCGCAGATATTCAGCAATTTCTTCAAACATCTCTCCAGTTTCACGATCACTCTCTGCTTCGAGCTTTTCTAACTCATCGATTTTGGAGAGGTCTTTATCTGTGATTCCCAGCATAGCGTAATCAATTGTATCTTTGGCAAGCTTGGCTAGGTATGGCAAAGAGATGAGCTCTTTGAAATGCTCCAAATTCTCACACAGTCTCACAATATGTGCGATTTTGTATGCATATCTTCCAATCCTATAGAGATGGTGAGAAACTTGAAGATAGGTTGCCAATTCTCTCAAATCCTTAGCTACAGGCTGCCTTCTAGCTATTGTTTCAAAGACACTATTTTCTATCTTTATTGATAACTCCTCAATCTTTTCTGATTTATCGCGAACTCCAGCAGCTTTTGCCTGATCTAAGTCTTCGAAAGCCTTCATAGCGTCCATGAAGGCATCAGTACTCATAATGTGAAGTTGCCGAATCTTCTTATTGATTTCACCAATGTAACGTTCGAGTTGTGACACCATTCTTATCACCTACCCTATGCGACCGGTAATGAACGCCTCAGTCCGCTCATCCGCAGGAGCTTCTACAATCCTGCTGGTCTTATCAAATTCTATGAGTTCGCCCAGATACAGAAATGCCGCTTGGTCTGATACACGAAAGGCTTGTTGAACATTGTGGGTGACCAGAATGACTGTGTAATCCTTCTTCAAATCTACAAGTAATTCTTCTATCTTTGCAGCACTTATTGGATCAAGAGCTGAAACTGGTTCGTCAGCCAAAAGCACAGGAGGGTCTACCGAAAGAGCTCTTGCTATGCAAAGGCGTTGTTGCTGGCCCCCTGATAGATTTGGAGCTGGTTTTTCTAACTCATCCTTTACTTCATCCCACAATGCAGCTTTTCGAAGTGATTGCTCGACTATCTTGTCCAACTCATCCTCATCCTTCACTCCATGCAATTTGGGTCCGTATGCAATGTTGTCATGGATACTCATTGGGAACGGATTGGGTTTTTGAAAAACCATACCGATTTGTTTGCGGAGGTCGTAAACACTAGATCCAGTAGCATAGATATTTTCTCCACTAAAGAGAACTTGGCCCTCAATTCGAAATGAAGGAACTAAGTCATTGAGACGATTCAAGGTGCGAAGCAAAGTGCTCTTACCACAGCCAGAAGGTCCCATTATTGCCGTGATTGTATTGTCCTCAAAATAGCAGGAAATGTTCTTGAGAATAGGTTTTGCACCAAACCAAGTTGAGAGGTTCTTTACTTCTATATGATATTTGAAATCGACCATTAAACAAGCCTCCTCGTGACTTTTCGTGAGATAACATTTGCAACAACATCAACTGTGAGAACCATGATTATGAGTGCGAGTGCAGTACCATGAGCCTTTGCCTGCAGATATTCGCGGGGGTCGCTAATATACGCCCATATAGTGTAAGGCATTGATGCAACCCAGGAACCAGAGCCAGTTAGTTCTGTGGGAACACTTAGGCTGTTCCCTGCAGTGAATATTAGTGGAGCAGTTTCACCCATCACTCGTCCAATGGCTAGAAGAACACCTGTGATGAGCCCAGGGAATGCTGCTCTTAGTGTAACGTTCCAAGTAGTAGACCATTTTGTTGCGCCAAGTGCTAATGATGCCTCCCTCAATGCCATAGGAACCGCCCTGAGAGCCTCCTGAGTCGTCCGAAGAACTGTAGGTATCATCATGAACGCAAGAGTTAGACTTCCAGCAACTAATCCCATTCCCAGATGAAGGAAATCAACAAGAAATGCAAATCCAAAAGCTCCAAAGATAATTGAGGGAATACCAGCGAGAACATCTGAAGCAAACTCTACAATAATGCGACCCCAGCCAGGTTGAGTATATTCTGTGATGTAGACAGCGCCGAGGACACTAAGGGGAATTCCGACCATACTTGCTAGGACAATCAATTCAACTGTACCGACAAGTGCATTTCTAACACCACCTTCAAGACCCACTCCTGGAAACGTGGTGAAGAATTCAATTCCTTGCCCTGGGCCAATCCCAAATACTTGAGTAAATCCAATGCTTGCCACTTGCACCAAAATGAGGAAGAAGGGAGAGATTACAATCAACACGATGACAGCTAAAACGGTTTTGAAAAGAAAATCTGTGAAATGACGACGAGATTGGGTGATACTCCTAAGAAATGCGATGACCGCATCTTTCCTAGTCGACATCAGATATACCCCCTTGTCTTCATGCCCCATCGAATGAAGAGTTTAGCAGTTAATGTGAAGCATACAGACATTATCATGAGAACTAAACCGATTGCAAAGAGAGCTGACCTCCATAATGGAAACACAAAGGCATATCCCAACTGATTTGTGATAATGCTGGTCATAACATATGTTGGATCGAATAATGTGTATGGAATTTGAAGAGAGTTACCTGTAACTAGCAACACAGCCATTGTTTCCCCAACAGCTCTCCCCAAAGCTAGTACAATCGCAGCACCAACGCCTGGTAATGCAGCGGAAATCACAATCTTTCTGGCTGTTTCACTCTGAGTTGCTCCAAGAGCCAAAGAAGCTTCTCGAAGATTCATTGGTACTGTTTGCAATGCATCATTTGTGATTGTTACTACAGTTGGTAGTAACATGATTGCCAATATCACACCTCCAGCTAGAAGACTCAGTCCGTTTGTATCACCTTGGAACCAAGGCATCCATGCTGTTAGAGGATTATTCTGAATCGCTGGAGCAAGAACATTCTTGATGAATGGAACCATCACAACATATGCCCATAAGCCATAAACGATTGATGGAATTGCCGCCATCATTTCTGTAATCATTTTGATTGGAGTTCGAAGTTTCATTGGACAGAATTCAGAGAGAAAGATTGCACCACCAATACCTAGTGGTACCGCAAGTCCAATTGCTATTGTTGTACACAACAATGACCCAACTATGAATACAGCAATTCCGTATAGGTTTCTATTCGGGTCCCAAGTTGGTCCAATGATAATCCCTGGTCCCCCTGCAGGATTGGTTAAAATTGGTGTTGATTCATACCAAAGAAAAGATAGAATCAAAACAATAATGAGTGTACTTACAAACGCAGGAATAAGTAGCAAAGCCTTCCCTAGCATATCTGTCTTTCCTGACCGATCAGCATCAAAGAAATCAATTATCGGAGTAGTAAGACGTTTCTTTAATTTATGAACCATAGAATCATCTTCTCTCCTTTTCTGAGGTTCAAGTGCTAGATCTTCCATTTCAGTCATTCAGACTTCCTCATCTCACAGTTTCAAATAGAAGGCTCGAGTGACATCATTATGTTAAGAGAGTAATCTTGTGCGGCAGTACCATTGATGGGCACATAACCTACAACACTAATGAATCTCTGTCCTTGAACAAGACACCATGTTACAAATGTGATCGTGTTCATATTCAGATGATTTAGATTGATAAGATAGAACAAAAGTCGTGCTATTGGATAAGCTCCTTCAATTTCAGAGTTCATGATGTCTTGTCCTGGACTCGTAAGATTTGATGGAATAGCTTTCACAGCATTCGAAACTGAAGGACTGACCCATTCACCATTGCTAGGATTATACAGTTCAGCCGCGACCAAATCATCCAGGAATGCAAGACCAACATAACCTATTGCAAGCTGATTCGTTTGAACGCCAGAAGCTACTCCAGGATTACCATCGACAGCGTTAACTCCTGCTGGGAATGACAAGGCTTCTTCATGGCCCAATAACCAGTTGTATTCTGCTGCGTTCGCATTCGTGTTTTGGTCTGCAGTTTCAAGCCATTTAGCAAGGGTTGAGGTGGTTCCACTGGCATCAGATCTGACGAAGACATCTATGGGTCCTGTTTGCTGAACTATTACAGAAAATGTTGTCGAGAACTCTGCCCAAGTTGTAATATTCCGTTGAAAGATAGCCACTGCCATATCACAATCTAGTTTGAATATTGAACCATTTACAGCTTCATTTACCACTATACCGAGAGCATCGGCAGAAATAGGAAGAATCTCAACATTCGGATTTCCATCAATGTACTCTTGTTTGGGGTAAGAGCTAGATGCCCCAATATCAATGAAACCCTCACCTACCAAAGATTGGCCTAACCCGGACCCTCCAGAGTTTAGATTGACTGTCAAACTTGGATAGACTGCATTGAATTCGGTTGCCCAAATCTGTGAAAGGAGGTAGACAGTTGAGGAACCTGCGGTTGTAATTGTACCTTGCATCCCACCACCAGGTGGAGGACTTATGAAAATAATTCCTCCTGCACCAAGAAGAACACCTATTATCAAGCCTACAGCTAAACTACTCTTATGCTTCCAAATGGACTTCATTTGCAGACTCCTCTAGATTGTATTCATATTTGTCATCAGTAGTTTCGAATTAAGGTAATCGCAATAGTTCGTAGAAATCCATGGCTCTCTAAATCTATTGCAAAAGTACAACTATGCTATCTAGTTAAATGTTAAGCATTACAAGTTTGACTAGCGCATCCATTTCAAATCCTTGACAATAAAATTCGCAATAGCATCAAGGTGCTGCCCCAGTTTCTTTCCTTTATTCGTAAGTATATGGATTATCTCATTTCCTTCTTTCTCAATGGTGATTAGCTCATTATCAAGGAGGAACTTACGAACGCTTGCGACTCTCGCACCATTCAGCGCTGGTAAAGTCTTTGTCTTTAATCCAGCTGATATTATTTCATCTGCTCTTGCCTTTCCTTTAAGTCGAGTCAGTAGCAAGATAACAGTTAGTTCATATTCACCACGAAGAAGTTTCACAAAGGGACTTATTTTCACCATAGAATCTCACTCCACCGTAGAATCCTTCCACTTTATGAGCAAATATAGAAATTTCCGACCTATTGCCGCTCCAGAAGCTAGACTTATGACTCAGACACGACCATGCATACAATGGTGAAGGAGATGGTTCAAAGACCCGAAAATACCTTGAACGATCTTGATGCAAAGGAATGGGTTAAAGCAACAAAATCATGGTTCATTATCAATCCTCGGTCTAGGTCACGAATGCAAATGAACCATCCTGCAAAATTCCCTGAGGAACTAGTCCAAAGATTGGTCACATATTTTACAAAGGAAGATGGCTGGGTCTTTGATCCATTTGCAGGAGTTGGAAGCACTCTTGTTGCATGCAAAGAATCTAGCAGGAATGCAGTTGGTATTGAGCTGAATGAAGAATTTGTTGAAGTCGGTCAAGCAGCATTACAAAGCATCAAAGGAAATGGCTACCAAGTTCTCCTTCATGGCGATTCTAATTATTCGCATGAACTAATTTCAGGATACTTTAAAGCTAAGTCACCAACGTTTGATTATGTTATTACCTCACCACCCTATTGGAACATGTTAAGAAAATCTCGTGGTGGAAATGATTCAGTGCAGAAGCAACGACAAGAAAATGGATTGAAACAATATTATAGTGAGTTTCCAAATGATCTAGGAAATATCGAGGTTTATGGTGAGTACATAGAGAGTGTAGGCAGAATATTGAATGGACTTAGTTCATTGCTTTGTGAGAGAGCATATCTAACTGTAGTAGTACAGAACATGAGAGATGTTGATGGAATCCTAAAACCAATCGCATGGGACTTGGCGCGGGAACTCTCGAAGGAATATGATCTTCGTCAGGAGATGATATGGTGCCAAGACAATAAAAAACTAGGTTGCTGGGGATATCCCACTACATATGTTTCGAATGTCCATCACCACTATTGTATCATCCTCCAAAAAAGAAAGCTTGAATGATTTTAAAGTGCAAGAGTAGATATACCTTCAACTCACATTACATGCCGAGAGTGTTATGCATCATGGAGTCTGCAGAAATTTTAGGAATTGATGAAGAAGACCTTCACGGGTTCATGGAAGTTCTTCCGAATATCTGGGAATACGAGAAGCCAATCTTTTTTCCCGAGTTGAAGCTAACACTCAGTAAATTTGGTGAAACACCTGAATTGTTGTTTGGGGTATACATCTATTCTGTTGGGGGCTGCATCATCGTAGCATTTCTGGAATATCAACGGGAATTTACTACAGCAATTTTCGAGATTCATGGATTTTGTTCAGATGTTTGGGATCGCCCAAGGGCAGAGTTTCAATTTGGGGAAAAAAGACTGAGGGACATTATCATGAAAAATGCAGGTAAAGATTACAAAGCCTTCTCTTCAATTCCTCCGGGAGGTCTCTTTGTTTGTCCAAATTGTAGGGCACAATATACATTTCGTTCCATGAAGGTTTCAGCAGACGGAAAAGTTGAGTGTCAAAATTGCGGTCGTTTAGTAGGTTTCAGAAATGATGAGGAACAAGAGAAGGGAGTTTCTTAGATCAGGCTCTACTAACGTTAGTGCCAAATCCTCTCAATACCACATCAAATATGAAGGTGGGATTCTGATGATTGAAACTGTTTTCATCATCACAATTGCATTGTACCGCAGAAGAAAAGAGATTCCTGACCTCGAGGTGCAAGCATAGATATGCATTCAATCCTAGTGTAGGAAGAGGAGTGTCGATCTTTTTGGAAACAGCAACAATAAAGGGAATCGACAAAGATAGTCTTGTTGCATTGCTCGATTCATTACCAAAACTCTGGAATAAAGACAAATCTATACTTAACGTCGAATTGACTTCACTGCTACATAAGTATGGAGAAACTAATGAACTCTTTTTTGCTGTACGTCATTTCAAAACAGGTACTGGTCTTCTCATAGTCTTCGTTGAATTCCAAAGACAATTAGGTGCAGCAGTTTTTGAGATCCATGGCTATACTTTATCCAATAGAATGTTTGGCAGAGACCAATCTGCTGAACAAAAAATGAGGGATATATTTCTGGGATATGCTGGAGAACCTTTCTCTACATTGTCAACCATATCTGCAGATAGAATGTTTGAATGCCCCAACTGCAAGGCGAAATACATACTCAGAACAATGAGAATATCAAGCGATGGACGTATTGAGTGTCAAAATTGCAGTCGCTTAGTAGATTTCTTTAGTAATGAGGGAGAAGAAAAGGGAGTCTCTTAGACCGGCTCTACTAACGTTAGTGCTAAATCCTTTCAATACCACATCAAAAATGAAGGTGGGATTCTGGTGACTGAAACTGTTGAGCTCTTCGATTTAGAAGAAAACGAGTTTAATGCTATTATCAGCAATCTAGAAAGTATCTATAGCACCAAAAAGAACTGGTATGACGCAGGTTTGCATCTAATATTCAAGAATTTTGGTGAACTTGATGAAATTATGTTTGGAGTTCATGTGTTCAGTCAAGGTCAAGGAATTAGTATCTCAATCATCTTGTCCGAATATAATAAGGACACAAAGTGTAGTATTTTCAATATTAACAGCATCTACCTGTCTGGATTGAAAGCCTATTCCACATTTAAAAAAGGTGAAACCAGAATAAAAGAAACATTACAAGGAATGACTTTCGAAGAGCTAGAAACCTACACCAAACAAGGAGTCTATGAAGGAAGTGATGAGATTTTCCAATGTCCCTATTGTAATGCACAATACCGACTGAGGG
>JBHLQJ010000059.1:0-13318 GCA_048884945.1 Candidatus Thorarchaeota archaeon
ATAAAATTCCTCCCATGAGGCCTGAATTATCACCTGCAGTCTTGTTACTAGGCCTGTAAATATCTTGCGTGTTCGTCTGTGATTCTCCATTTCAAATAATTATTTCCATTTGTAAGTGGCATACTTCGTCGAATCACTTAAAACCCTTCATGCAAAGGTCAGTCGAATTATTTTGGAGGCAAATATCGATGCCTATGTTGAGAACCAGCTCAGAGACTTTTCCATCTTCGAAAAAGGTACTGAGCGATATTCCATATGTCTTGCGCGTAGAATTTGGTCATCTAACGCATGAAACAACAAAGATTGTAGGAAAGCCAATAGCATGCCACAAGTGTAATGGCTTTCTCCTTAGTGTGGACCAAATCCAAGAGGATCCAAAAGTAGGAAGACACTTTGTCTGTTCTTTCTGTGGAACTCTAAATGTGATAAAGGGTGAGGTGTTTGTGGCAGGGGATGACACTGATTTTGTAGTAACCCCTCCGCCAGATACAAGCACCGATACCGAAACAATATCAATAGGTGGTCGGTCATTTCTTGGTCTTATTGATGTCTCAGGATCAATGGCCGGAGCGAACCTAGCCGCTGTCAAACGTAGCCTTAACACTTCGATTGACAGCCTTTCTGCAAATGCACCTGACACCATGTTTGGTCTTATTGAGTTTGAGAGCTCCGTGATTGCTCGAAATCTAGAGAATGGAAACCCCGTTGAACTTCCAAGAAACTCTTTTGCGAGTCTCAAAGACATCATAGACTCCACAAAGAAACTACTTGATCAAGTGAAATTGGTGGGTGTAGGAAAGAACAAAGACAAGCTCAAGAAGCATGTTCAAGCACTCCGTGATCAAGGCGGTACAGCTCTAGGTCCTGCAGTCGGAATGGCATATGTCATTGCTAAACACCGAAATGTAGGTCGAGTAGTACTTCTTACTGATGGACTAGCGAACGAAGGGATTGGCGCGCTTGAAGGCTACCAAGTGACCCCAGCGAGTAAGTATTACGAGGACCTAGGAAAGATGTTCATGGAACTAGGTACAGCTGTGGATGTAGTTGGAATTGCTTCAGGGGCAGGAATGGAGCTTCAGACATTAGGTCTCCTACCAGAAGCCACTGGTGGTCAGATGTATTATGTCACGCCAAATGAGCTTGACCGAAGCCTCTCTGAATTGGCTGGAGCTTCTCTACTTGGCCGAGATGTAGAGGTCCGTCTTATCACCCCTCCAGGTGTGAAGGTAAAAGATGCCTCTGGAGTATCTCGAGCTGTTGTCGACCAGCTGAAGAAGAAGGGCGAGAGCAAGATTGGAGTCGTTGGAGAAGACCATGAACTCTATTTTGAGGTGGAGCCTGAGAAAGAGATCAAGGCACCTGATGTACACATACAGGTCCAAGTGTCTTACACTGATGAAGAGGGTGCGAGAAGGGTTCGTGCAGTAACAACCAAGCTTCGTGTAGCCAATAACGAGGAAGAAATCATGAAAACACTTGACCCTACAGTTGGTGCAACATTTGTGACACAGAAAGCTGGGGAAGAGTCTTTCCGCGGTGACAGAGAGAAGGGTCGTGAACGAATAGCGTCTTTCAGAAAAGCTTTGAAGACAAAGGCAAAAGGAGCCCCTGCTAGTGTTCAGGCGATGCTCGATAAGACTGATAATGTCCTGAACAATGAAGAGGCTGAGATTGCCCGTCAGGAAGAGATGCTTGCTGAGGCTCCTGAAGCAGCCCCATCAGGAGCTGCAGATGAGGCGTTCACCGGTAGTCTTGCTCAGATGAAACGAAGCTCAAAGAAACTGTTTGATGATGAGAAAGAAGCATAGCTCTAGATATCGCATTCAACGGTCGTGCGAATTTCTAGCACGACCAACCATCTTTTTTATGTAACACAACCCCAAATATTCACCAAATGCGCAAATGAAGTCTGAGGAGTTGTAACATATCTCCACAAGTCTAAAATAGTCAACTGCGGCGTAGATGTTAAGGCACAGTTGAATCAGCGAGGCCTCTGCATGGTGATTAGTCAAGAAAAACTCCAAGGGATTCTTTCTAAACTAAAGTCACAAGAAGGAGTCCGAGGCGTTGTCGTGACCACCTTGGAAGGTCTACCACTCAGTAGTGATCTAGACCCTGATACAACAGAGAACGTCGCTGCAATAATTACCTCCCTCGTTGGAAAAGCACTGGATGCTGTGCGTGAACTCCGAGAGGGGTCGCTGTCGTTTCTGACCTTGGACACAACCAAGGGTCAGATAAACATCGCACCGGAAGTGAACGAAGGACTTATCCTAGTAGTCCTTAAGAACACTGAGTAAGAAAATAAGATAGAGGTGTACTATTAATGAGTGATCCAAAAGCCTTCGATAAGATCCTCACCGAAATCATTAGGCAGGATAAGGGCATAAAAAGGGTCATCCTAGTTGACAAGACAGGTCTGACCATAGCGAACGTTAGTAAGCTGAGCTACTATCCTGTAGATGTGGACAGTATTGGGGCAATCGCAAGTGCGGTCTTCTGTGCAAGCGAGGAGCAGGGCAAGAACCTGCAGATTGGGGAGCTTGAGATAGTCACTTCTGAGTTCTCGGAGGGCAAGATCTTCGCCTCAGCCTGTGGGAAAGGAGTACTCTGTGTAGTTTCTGAGGCAGAGGTGAATATTGGTCTGATCCGGCTTGTGATGAAGAAGCAAGGTGTACAACTAGCCAACGAGCTCGACAAGTTCCTTGCAGTTGAGCCACTATCCCCCAAAGATAGCGAGCTTGACGAAGAAGACCTGAAGTCTGCCTTGGCTGAACTTGAACGAGTCTAGATCGAGTAGTTGTATTTATATCTGGCAGAATTACTCTCTAGTGAGTTTCAGTTCTAGAGAGCAAACATCGCCTAAACCAAAACTCATTCTATTCATTTTGAAAATGTCTTATTGCAGTTCTGGCAGATAATCTGATTTTGGTCTAGAGATATCTCATACTCGTATTTGGCACTACAGTGAGGACATTCAAGTCGTACAAAGTCAGTTGGTTCTCCATACTGAATGATTTTGCAGGAGCGGCACCTGTATGAGGGGATGTAGTGCATCTTGAACACCTCTGTAGTGCTAGGCGACAAGAGAGTTCCTGGTGCAATGAATCTTGGGACATGATCATCCCAATATACTCCCATCTTACTGATGAGATACCCTTTCTCCATCTCTTTGCTACAGGAAGGACAGGCGTGGTGATTCTGCATTTCTTTCAAATGATATTCCTCTGCGTATAACGATGCTCCCAAGGGGTCATAATGATTTGGAAATTCTTTCAAACCTATCAAGCGCAAACATAACACACACAATTGTATCTGCACCAAGTAGTCTATTACTAAGTGCATATTAGAATGAGAAGTCCAATCTATCTGTGAAGCCGTCCAAGAGCACCGTATCGTGCCACAAAGGCTTTTATTAGACTGAACTTTTATTCAACCAATATCCCAGTATAGGGACCTCTGCAGTGACACAATGAGGTGTTTACAATTCGAAAAGACGACAAGGGACGAATTCATCTCAAACTAGTATTCTATGGCCCGTCCCTAGGTGGCAAAACAACCGCGCTCCGTTGGCTATACGGTAAAGTAGAAGGGTTACAGAAAGGCGAGTTCACTGCAATTGAGGATGAAACAAATCGCACACTGTTCTTTGACTATGTTCCAATGTCAGCAGGAGGTCGTGTGCTTTTCGATGTATTTACAGTAGCCGGACAAAAAAGACACCGGCATCAGAGAAAGGTTGTGCTCCAAGGCACTGATGGAATCCTCTTTGTTGCAGATTCTTCACCGGATCAACGTGATGAGAATACAGAGAGTTTTGAGGAGCTGAAGTTGTTCCTGGGGGATGCTCTTGGGCGTGAAATTCCAATAGTGGTCATGTTGAACAAGCGAGATCTACCAAACAGGATGTCCAGAGATGAGATGCTCGACTTGCTTGGTCTTGGAGGGAATGTCCCCATCTATGAAACTATCGCAGTACAGGGCGTAGGAGTTAAGAGGGCATTTCAAGCTATAGCAAGAGAAGTCATCCTGAAAAGAATGTACAAATGACAGGTGAGACCAAATGGGAGAATCCCGCGAAAATACACTTGAAGGTGTCCTGAATGAACTGCAGGGAAGTATTCCCGAGATAGAAGCTTGTGCCATTGTCAGCGTTGAAGGGTTACCAATTGTGTCTGCACTCCCCACAGATGTAGATGAGGCAAAGGTTGCAGCCATGACTGCAGCAATGCTGACACTTGGTGAGAAAGCAGCAATAGAACTTGGTAAAGGGAATCTTGAACAGGTTAATGTCAAGGGCGTGGATGGATGGCTTTTGGTCGTTCAAGCTGGAATGAATGCCTGTCTCACGGTATCAACAACAGCAAATGCAAAACTTGGTCTTATCTTCTTAGACATGAAACGAGCCGCTGAAAAGATTGCAGCAATGATTTAGTACATCTGCCAAGGCAACATTAACTCTATTAAGCGAGTATTGTCACTTGTGACTTAGCCAGTGGGTGTTAAACTTGAATCTATCCGGTCCTATGTATAGACTGTATGAATACTATCTCTTCAGACAGCTAGACAAGGACAGGGCTCCAAGACATGTTGGGATTATTCTTGATGGGAACCGTCGATATGCAAGAAAACATGGTCTTGAAGTTCCATGGTTTGGTCATCATAAAGGTGCAGCCAAAGTCATGGAAGTATTACGTATTCTTTGGGAAGCTAATGTGAAGGTCTGTACCCTGTATGCCTTCTCCATCGAGAACTTCCAGAGAAGTAAAGATGAAGTCGAAGAAATAATGGCTCTCGCAAAGGAAAAGTTCAGCGAAGTGGTTGGAAATCCTGATGTTCACCGACATCATGTTAGGATACAGGCTATTGGAAGAGTTGACCTCTTGCCTGAAGAGGTTCAGAAAGCAATACGTGAGGCTGAAGAAGAAACCAAAGAATATGAGGATCACATTCTCAATGTTGCGATAGGGTACTCGGGAAGAGCAGAGCTAGTCGATGCTGTGAAGGCGATTAGCGAAAAAATCGAGTCAGGCGAGTTGCACCCTACTCAGATTGACGAGAATATCATAGAGAGCCATCTCTACACAAATGGTATTCCTGATCCTGACCTCATAATACGCACATCAGGTGAAGAACGCCTCTCTGGTTTTCTCTTATGGCAATCTGCTTATTCTGAGCTTTACTTTGCTCAAATCTATTGGCCAGCTGTTCGCCGTATTGATGTATGGCGCGCATTAAGGTCCTACGAAAACCGGTCTAGAAGATATGGGAAGTAGCGTCTTGTCAGCCTTTATATGCCAAAACCTGTGATTTGTCACAACAGGAGATTACAGGGCTTTGGCACGGACTCCAGTTGATGTTTACAGAGGTCTTCTACAAACGCGGTTAGAAGACTCCTTGCCTAATCAAATCGATACTGTTGCAAAGAGGTTCGCAGAATTTCAGCTCCTTGGATCCAAGATTTCAGTCCATCTAACACAATTTCTGAGTTTCATCACAAAACTTGTGGCATATCTAGACTCACGAAATCTAGCTACTCCCACTGATATGACTGAAGCAATTGATGTTCTCGATTATTTCACATCAACATCGAAATGGTGGACAATGACACGAAATGAACCTGGATTAGCCTTGAAGCCGCCCTCTCGAGAACCAAGGAGCTTCATCAAGTCCATTTCAGATCTTCAATTTGGACCTAATACCCTACAGAGAATCTCGGGTGCAGGAGATAAACTGAGTCGTTTCTTGGAAGAACATGAGCTTGCTGAATCAGCTCGAAGAGAAGATCTTCGAGAAGCTTCCATGTCTTCATGGGCGCTTCTTAGTGCTTTTGTATGCAAAGGACAAGGTCGTAGTGTGATAACAGAAACCGACTTTGAAACAGCATATGATATTCTTCGAATACTCCTCTTCTATACCCCAAGTGAGGATTTCAAATCGCTTACAGTCATTCGTAGACTTGGAATGCATACTATCCTACCAAAAGCAGCAAGTGTTGGATTCTCACCCGGTTTTGAAAAAAGATTGAATTCATCAGTGGCAGCCAGCCTCGAGAAAATTCAGAGTGATTATTTAACAGAAATGGCTTCAGCTACCTCCGGGGCTTCTCGGACCATACTAACAAACTCACTACGATTCTTAGGCCAACTCCGAGCTGTAAAACAAAAGGTAGAACGACTTGAGGAGGAGCATTATGACTCCACAATTGTAGAAGCCCTACAAATGCTCGAAAAGATAGGAGTTTCGTCTGACTTTCTTCTAAACGAATCAGCGGCTATGAATCTCTTCAAAGGTCTTAAGATGGATGATGGTGTTGAGGAGAGGATTCAGCTTCTAACAAGACGTCTTGAAGGTCTTGTTGTAGATGCGACTGGAAACAAGGACTTTCTACTTCAGTATGCCCGTCTCGTACCGCGACTGATTGCACTCTTGTTACTTCTAGCCGCGACTACAAAGACATCCACAAAACTGCCTTTGAAAGACATTGATCTCAAGAGAGGTCTAGTTCTTCTTTATAATCTAATCAATGACTAGGAATTCTATCCGGATTATCTATCAAAATTCTCGCATCTACTACAACAGCGCCTTTTCCTTTTTCATATACAAAAGTTGGATTACAATCAAGTTCAATTATTTCCGGGTTCTCTTCAACCATTTTTGAAACTGCAAGCATGATTTTGATTAATGCATCGACATCACGAGGGCCTTCACCTCTTATGCCTTCTAGAATCTTGTACGCTTTGAGTTCCTTCAACATCTCCTTGGCATCATCTTCATCGAATGGAATTAGCCTGAAAGACACATCTTTGAGGACCTCAACAAAGATACCTCCAAGCCCCGCCATTAGTGCATGACCAAACTGTGGGTCTTTTGTTACTCCCACAATGATCTCGGTACCCATGTCTGCAAAATCTGAGATGAATACCCCTCGACTCAAATCTACATCTATGCCCTTTTCCTTTCCATATTCCTTTGCGTTCTCCATGATTTCGTCGAAAGCCCTTCGAACAGCATTTTCGTCTTTAAGATTGATTTTCACGCCTCCTGCATCCGATTTGTGCAGAATGTCTTTGGAAAGAATCTTGAGTACTACTGGGAATCCAATGCTTTTGGATTTCTCAACTGCTTCATCAGCTGTGCTCGCAGTTGCATAAGCTGGAATTGGAATGCCGTAGGCTCTCATTATGTCCTTTGCTTCGTGCTCAAGGACAAAGGTTCTGTCCTCCTCACGAGCGATTTTGAAAATCTTTTTCGCTTCTTTCATCTAAGACTCAGACCTCTCGATTGTTGCTGGAATATCCATCCCTTTTATCGTTTGCCAGCCACCACTGTTTTATTGAACTTTGCACCATACTTGATTTCACCATATTGTGCAAGTGCTTTTGCAGCAAGAGCCGCTTTCTCGCCTGTTGCGTAGGTTGGTACACCCATGAGTGCCATTATCTCGCCTGCTTTTGTTGTAAATCCTCCTCCCATGGAAACAACGACAAATGGCAGTCCTGAAGATCGCTGATGGTTCGCAATCACATTTGTCACATCCATATCCAGACTTGGTGTTTGTAATAACATGCCAACCACGAAGATATCGTACTCTCCGCTCGCAATCGCCTCTTCAAACACGATATTGTACCTGTTAGAGTTTGCATCTCCAACCACATCGATTGGATTGCCTACTGCACAATAGGCAGGAAGTTTCTCATTGAAAGCATTGACGAGCTTTTCAGATGGAGGGGGAATGTTAAGACCCAGGGCTTCAAGAGCATCTGCTGTCATCACTCCGAGACCACCACCATTTGTGACCATGAGAACTCTATCACCCTTGGCTGGTGGTTGCATAGCTAGAGCTTTGGCCATGTCGAACATATGTTCGAAGTTGTCAGCTCTGATTATTCCTGCTTGTTTGTATGCAGCGTCAACGACATTGTCAGAGCCCGCCAAAGATCCCGTGTGTGACATTGATGCGGCTCTGGCTCTCTGTCCCCTTCCTGACTTCACAACCAGAACTGGCTTTTGTGGTGTCACAGTCCTCGCAGTATCGAAGAAGGTACGGCCTTTTGTTTCGTCATAGCCTTCAGTATAGTAACAGATGACTTGTGTTGTGGCATCTTCCCCTAGATAACAAAGAAGGTCATCGTCATCAACATCACATTTGTTCCCTAAACTGATGAGCTTACTGATTCCTAAACCAAGTTCAGCAGTCCAGTCTGATATTGCTGCGGCAAACGCTCCTGACTGGGATACAAGTGAGATATTCGCAACATTACTGGATTTCGGACGACCACATCGATACTCTGGCAAAAAGAATGTGTCAATGTGACTAAGGGTGTCTACGACACCTACGCAATTTGGACCAATGATTCTAATCTTACTCTTCCGTGCAATTACAACAATCTCATTCTCGATTTCGGCTCCTTTTGGACCAGTTTCCGAGAAGCCTCCTGATATTACAATGACCGCTTTTGTCCCCTTCGCAGCAATATCCTCAAACACTCTAGGTGTAATTCTAGCTGGTACTGCGGCAACAACCAAGTCTACTGGTCCTTCAATATCTTGGAGCGTAGGATAGCAAGGGATACCCAAGACTTGCGTGTATTTTGGATTGACTCCATAGACCTTCCCAGTGTATTGTGGTTTGATGAAATTCTGGACTATTGCTTGCCCTACACTGTTCAGACTTGCTGAAGCGCCATAGATTGCGACGCTCTTTGCATTAAAGAACAGGTCAATTGAGTCAGTATCAACTGTAGTCACATAACACCACCTATTGCCTTGGGAGGAGTTGCATATTACGGGAAATCAAGATGTACTTGTTTGTTGTCCTGTGGCACACATGACAATCCTAAAAGCAGGTATGACCTGAATAGTTTGGAGGAACTCCTTTGAGCTTTAGCATAATCAACGATGGTCCTAATATCCTTCAAGCTTCAGCAGAGGACCTTCGAGAACTAATGAAAGAGGGATTTGACCAACGACTGATTATTTACGGCAATGATCTACTATGCTATAGTCCAACAGCATATCCCTACCAAATTAAAGACCATACTCAGGTCAGTGCTCAGAACTTTGTTTCCCTAAGTGTGACAGGCACATCATGTTCGCTCAAATGTGAACATTGTGATGGACATCTCTTGAAAGGCATGGAAGCAACTGTTACTCCTGAAAATTTGTTTGAGAGATGTCATGAAATCAAGAAGCTGGGTGGTGAAGGTGTCCTCATCAGTGGTGGATCAGATTCAAAGGGTTATGTACCACTAGAACGGTTCACAAAATCGATTCAAAGAGTGAAATCTGAACTAAGCCTTGAGATTGTGGTGCACACTGGTCTGGTCAGTGAAAAGACAGCTCAGGGCTTAGCAGAAGCCCAAATCGACGCCGCAATGCTTGACGTCATTGGAGATGATCGTGTATCAAAGGAAGTCTATCATATAGATAATGGACCAAAAATGATGCGCTTATCACTTGATATCCTTGAAGAGCTTGGAATACCAACCGTGCCTCATATTCTGGTAGGTCTTGACTATGGAAAACTAGCTGGTGAAATTGAAGCCTTGGATTTAATCGCTCAAGGCAATCCAGCTGCAGTTGTGATAATTGCATTGAGCCCTCTCAGGAAGACTTCGATGGAGGGTGTCAATCCACCTACCCCTGAGGATATTGGACGCATAATGACAATAGCCCGGCTTGGACTGAAAGAGGTTCCTCTTCTCTTGGGATGCGCTCGACCAATAGGAAATCACAAGATTGAAACTGACAAATATGCAATTCTGAGTGGAGTAAACGGGATTGCTTTGATAAGTCAAAATGGGGTGGACTTCGCTAGAGAAGCTGGATTAAAGCCTGTTTTTCTAGATGTCTGCTGTAGTCTCGCTTACAAGACCCTTGCTTGATAATCGTTTCAATAACAAATGTGTAGTTTCGTAACCGAAGTCAAAAATCCAAAGTCCAGTTGCTGCTGAAAGGAACAATGGCCAAGGTATTACTAACCCAAGTACAACTATCTTAAGCACGAATCTGTACTCGAACAATTTGAACGCCAGTGGCGACCTTTTTCTATCTGCCCAATCATTCCCCTTCTCATCGAGGACTGCAGCCATAAAGAGAATGAAAAGCAAAGCCCACCAGTCCAACCAGCTTGTGACAGGGGGGATGCCTACTACCAATAGCGTGCCAAGAATTATCACAAACCCAACAACAAACTGAGGACGGTTTACCTTCCCTGAAACCAAAACACCAATCACTATACTGGTCAGTAAGACCAAGTCCCATTCTGAAACTGTCATTAACAGACCAAATAGAATTCCCGCGAAAGACAACGGAACCCATGCCGCTTGAGGTCTATCGAGCTCGTCTAGAAGGTTATCTCCTAGCTTGAGTGAAAATCCTGCAAAGAAATACATCGCAAAATACAGCATTACCTCAAGCATCTCGATTCTCCATCCACAAGTAGAAAACTGCGTTCAGGAAGTGGCTCCTCAGTCTAACTATGACTCGTCGCTGGGCATTTCTGCCCTCAGATAGCCAATTGCATCATCGGAGCCTTTTAGGCATCTAATGAAAGCTAGATAAAAGTTCGTGCTTGTCTAAATTAGAACAACTGGAGATCCAATAGCCTGACCAGGTAGGTTTGTTCGGAATTTTGCTCGAACAGCACCACTGTTTCCATGTGGGCCAAGTATTTTGCCCAAAAACTCCTTCTCTTCAGATAAGTTCCACTTCACCTTTCGTCCAACAAGTGCCGCAGCCTGGGATCTGGTTTTAATCTCATCAAATAGCAAAATCACTTGATTCGGATGCTGGAGGTGTTTACCTCTACGATAACTTGTGACAACGCCTTTACGGCCTTTCAAAACGTCACTCTTTGACATACGGAGTTCCTCCCATGGGATTCTCGTGAACGCCCTAAGAATTGGATATAAGACTTACTGAATAGACTCTGTTACAAAATCATGATTCTATACCCGGTCCTTTATCTCGTGAGATTGATTCTTGCTCCCTTTGTGTATACTTATCCATCTCTCTCATCTCTTTTCCTTTTTCAATCAGAACGTCTCTAATTGCCCAACCAACACGGTTTTGTCTTTGTGCAAGTCTGTAGAGAGCAAACCAGATTCTTCCATCACCCATTGCTCCCTGAGATATGAGATTCTCAACCATTTCTCTTACTGTGCCAACCCTGTCGATGGAACTTGTAAGGGACGCCAATATTCTACTCTCCTGCTCATTAATTTCCTTAACACGCCAAGTCGTCTGCATGGCACTCAAGGATGAGAGGAACATCACAAATATGACATAGAAAATCGCATCCAAGAAGGCTGAAAAGTCTGCGATTGCCAATGAAACTAATATTAACGAAGCAAGCAACATGACGAGAAAAACAATACCCTCCATCAAAGCGTTGAGGAATCTAGTAACGCGCCAGTCATAGTATCTTGACAAGGCTGATTTGGGAATACGGAAATGCATGATGTCTGCAAGATATATGTCCCTAGCTCGACGAGCAATGAAAAGCCAGACTCCTTGAAGGAACAAAGCCTGAAGAATGATTACCAGCGAGAGAGTGCCATAGGGAATAAACTGCATAAGACAAGCCACTGATTATCGCGTTTAAACGTATTGAAGTACGCGTCGTGTGATTACTTTCGGGAGCCTCCCTACTACGCCAATATACTTTCGACAGTACACGGGTTCAAGGGAAAGCTGAACATTATTCGTATATCGACTTACATAGAATTCGTTCTGAATCCACGAGACCAGGTCGCACACACTCCCGGATGCCAACCTGGGCTCGTTTCTTTCACTTCATCTATACAGAATAACTTATCTCAAGATACACATGGTTCGCAGCTGGTGACTAGATTGGACAAGATTTACCATGTGGATCCAACTAAAATCAAGACCATCCCTGAGTATCTAGAAGCAATGGAGAAAGTTGGCGTTCTTGGTGCAGGAAGACTTGGAAGAGCTACAAATATTGTGAAGCGTATGTTTGACGACAAGGATTGCTTCACATTTCTATCTATGTCTGGACCTATGGTTCCAGGAGGTCTAAGAAACATTGTAAGTCATCTTGTCAAAGAAGGTCACATTCAAGCAATTGTCACAAGTGGTGCCAACATTGTACATGATCTTGTTGAAGCATATGGAGGCGGCCATTTCAGAGTTCCATCCTCAAAGGATGACATTGAACTCCGCGAAGCCGGAATGGGGAGAATAGCAGATCTCTTTGTGCATGAGAAAGACTTCGAGCTCTTCGAGAAGGGCATATACAGATTCCTTGATAATCTTCCTAAGGAGAGTCTAACAACCCTTGCTCCCAGCGAGTTTCTTGCAGAACTTGGTAAAACCGTAGAAGATGATGCTTCGATAGTCAAGCAGTGTGCAAATCACAACATCCCAGTCTTTTCACCTGGCCTTATGGATTCCATGTTAGGTTTTCATCTCTACACATATAGCACAACTAAGAACCTCGCTCTTGACTTCGTGAAGGACCTTAGAATTCTTGGTAAAATCATAACTGAGCAAACGAAGACGGGCGCGATAATGCTTGGAGGAGGTCTGACAAAGCACTTCACAATGGGTTCTACGATTCTGAGAGGGGGTCTCGACATGGCTGTTCAAATCACACTTGATAGACCTGAGGGTGGTAGTTTGAGTGGTGCACCCTTGGTTGAGGGTGTATCTTGGCAAAAGGTTCAAGCTGAAGCGAACTTTGAAACAGTAATTGGTGATGCAACTGTTCTATTTCCCTTGATTATCCTTGGGTGTCTTCAGGCATAGAATCTACTATTCATCGTACTTCATAGCTATGGCTAGCCCAATCACGATTATTATGATTCCAAGGTAGAGATGGTGTAATTGAAATCCGCCAATGATGAACGGATCTGAAGCGCCTGGTATCCACTGAAGAAACTCTGTACCTGGCACAAAATCATGGAGGTCATCGAGGACCAGTGCTAAGCCAAATATGAATGTTAGAACGCCAACTGCGACTCCTGCTTTTCCCATAATTTAACGCTCCTTTTCAATGTCTTGCGAAATCCCTACCCAGATACAATAATTCAGAGGTTATCAATGCATCCGTAAGTGGATTGAACTAAACGCTACAGGCTTTGGTATTCATAGAAAAAATGTTGAACATATGATCCTACAATTATGAGTTGAGGTTAATGACATAAAAGTCACATCAGATTTCGACCGAATCTATAATCTGTTCAGCTTCCTTTGTGAACAATTCTCGGAATCTCGCTTTCTCTTCCTCTGACAAAAACGACACTTCGATTGCGTTAAGAGAGAGTTGAAACAAATCTACTATCGA
>JBHLQJ010000060.1:0-13300 GCA_048884945.1 Candidatus Thorarchaeota archaeon
CGTCATCATCGCAACACCGACCAGCTCTTTGCCTTCAGGAACACAACTTGGGTCAAAGCTTGAGATTGACACAATCCATCTATTTGGATTAGGATGAACGAGCACTCTATTTTTCCTATCACCAATTACAATCTTGCGAAGACCAAGCCAAAGTGTTATGCCATGTGTTGGTCGCATATGGCTCCATCGCTTGAAAAAGTCCATAGTGACCTCATTTTCAGATTCGATAATATCTGGCATTAACGAGAGTGGGATGTTGCTCACAATGTGATTATGTCCAAACATCTTACCTGCGACAGTACAGCCCGTCACTCGGTCTTTGTCTTCATGAATTTGGTCTACAGATGCATTTAGTACATAATCGCCATTGATGGTTTCAATCACTCGCTTGATTAGACCCTCCATGCCGCCAATCACATAGCCTTCATCATATTCTCCTGAACCGAAAAACAGTTGCTTGAGAGAGTTAAGCTTTGATGATTCTTTATCTGTGTCTTTGAGTGTTCTTAGAGCTTCATATGCAGAAGCCTCAGAGATGGGAACCCCAGCAGCCATATAGATTGCACTCTGCATAACATCCAACATGACCTGGTTTTTTGCATTATTTGATTGCATGAAATCAAGAAACGAGATGTCTTTGTACTTCTTCATCTCTTCAAGCTTCATGGTTTTAATTTTCGCTCCAATTCGAGCCAGACCCAAACGCCCCTTCATACCCGTCAATGGCCAACGAAGTGTTTCTCCAATGCTAGAAGGAATTGACCCTACTTTGTCGTATACACGGAACTGCCATCCATCGTGCAACACAAACTCAGGTGGTGGTGATAAGTATGTCTTAAGAAATCTCACAAAAGCCCCACGTGTGACCCTAGTAATAACATGTAATCCTTGGTCTACACGATATCCGTTTACCCAATAGCTATGCCAGACGCCACCCAAGCGCTCAGCTTTCTCAAGTATTAGAACGCGTCTACCCTCAGCAGTCAGTGCTAACGCTGTTAGAAGTCCACCAGCACCTCCGCCGACTATGATAACATCATAGTTGGACGTTTCAACCTGATCCAGGGTAATTTCTTGCATAGCTGAACTCGTTTATGGAGGGTGTTCGGAACTACTTAAGCGTGTCCAATTTGCCATTAGAGTATGTCAATTGGAGCAGTTCTATTTGATGATTCATACGCAGCATCAACAATTCTATGTGCTAAAACTGCCTCTTGGAAGTTTGGAGATGGGGTTTCTCCAGATCGGACTGCTTTTAAGAAAGAATAGTTGAGTGCCAAATGTTTGTTCATTCTCGTGTCAGATAGAATCTCATGAATGTCGAGTGCTAAGTTATTTGAAGCAAGGTCAAGATGTTCTAAAAGAGCTTGCTCAGCGTTTTCAAAGTGAACGCGGACTGGTCTTTGTCCTTGAAGATGATAATCTAGGTGAATTATACCTGATTCTAGAGTTATTCCAATGAACCCCTTCTCAAAGAAGAACTCAATTTTTCTTTCATTTGAACGTTCCAACCAATGCCAAACTGAGTCAATTGTGCTTGTTGTTCCATCTCTATGTCGAAGGATTAGAGAGGCTTGATCTTCGATTCCCTGTTCGCTATAGAATCCAACCTGGGCATATACATTTACAATATCACCAAAGAACCAACTCAACACATCGATATCTTGAATGCTCTGATGTAGGAGGATTCCACCTCCAGGCACGGTTGTATCACACCTCCATTGTGCATACTCCTCCCTGTCCAAAGGGAAACGCTGGTCATCACGAATATGAGCAAGTATTGGTCTTCCAAAATCATTGTTCTTAACCAGACGCTTTGCATACAAAAGAAATGGATCATACCTCAGCATTAGACCAGCACTAGTGGGAACTGAGGACGCTATAGCAACAGAATTCAGCTCTCGAACTTGCGGGCAGCTGTGTGCAATTGGTTTTTCACAGTAGACAGCCTTGTTTGCCTTTACTGCTTGGATTACTAAATCAGTGTGTTTACTAGTTGGAGTGCATACATAGACAACATCAACATTGACATCATTGATTAAATCAATATGGTCATCATAGGCTAAGGGCACATCAAACTCCTTTGCAGTCTTCATCAGTTTTCTTTCATCCGTATCACTGACTGCGTTGATTTCGATATTTAGAAGACCTGCATCTTTCAGAAACTTCAAAGCCGCAAGATGAGTACGCCCAGCTTTCCCAGTGCCGATGAGTCCAAGGCGTAGTTCTGCATCACCGCTCAATGGGTTTCAACTACCAACTCTATAGAGAGAACATGATATTTGAGTGTTCTGAGCATGATAAAAATGGGACAGAGTCATCACGACAACTGTTATGAGGCACATGAATTCAAGAGAGCCTGAAAATGATTTAATGAAATAGTACTGAGAGGACTCTAACTTGACTTCTGATGACGGAATACTGAAAGAAGCAAGAAGTGCGCTTAATGAGGGCAACAAAGAACAAGGAGCAAAGTTACTTCTAGCAGCAGCAAGTCGTTTTGCCACAAAGATGGAATATGAACAAGCAGCAAAGATCTACGAGGAAGGAGCACTTGTCTATCTTGACCTTTACAAAGCAGAAGAAGCTTTCAAAGCTTTTGACAATGCAACTCTGATGCTTGTTCGCCTGCCTCAAGGACCAGAAGTGTATAAGGAAATTGTAAGACTAAATATGAAAGCTGCAAAAGTTGCTGAAGAAGCAACAGAATACAAGAAAGCAGCTGATTTCTATTTCAGAGCTCAAGATTTTGTAGAATCAGATGAGAAGAAGAATGAACTGAATATCAAAGCGGCTGATGCACTCGAAAATCTTGCTGATGTACGTGAAGTTGAAGAGAATTATAGCGAGGCAGTTAGTCTTCTTAGAAAAGTAAGCAGGCTCTATTACACTGCGGGAGATGATGAACTGGGCGGACGTATCAACGACCGTGCGGCTAGACTTGCCAAACGATGGGGAGAGATTGGGAAACAAACTGGCGATTATCTCTCTGCAGGAAATGCTATAGCTGAAGCAGCGCAGATTATGGAAACCCGTGGCGATTCTCCCGAAGCAACCAGATTAATGATGGATGCTGGAGAATTATATGAAGCAGCTGAGTTGTATGAGAAAGCAGGCAATATCTTTGATGCAGCCCAAGAAGCGTATAAACTGCAACGACTAACTACTGCTAGAAGGCAAGCTATGTCTAAAGCTGCAGAAGCTTATCTAAAAATGCAAGGCACAGCAGAATCCGTTGCACCGCTCTTAGTAAAAGGAGGGAACATGTTCGTTGAGATTGGTAGACCAATGAAAGCGAAGTGGGCATACAAACGTGCAAATGAGCTATTTGGAGAGCTTGCAGATAAAGCTAAAACTCAACGTGATTTAGAGTCAGAAAAGAAATACCTCCGATTCCAAGCTATGTGTCTAAAGAAATGGGGACAGACAGACGAGGCTGAACAGATATACAAAGATGTTATCAACTACTATCTTCAAGAGGCAGTAAAAGAGAACGAAAGCGGTAACAAAGAGCTACAAGCTGTAGCTCTAGAAGAAGCAGCAGAGGTTCTAGAGGAGGCAGGTCAGGAAGCGGAAGCACGTGGGCATCTTGAACAAGCATTGGATCTTTACGTCCAACTTGCGGATCAGTTATCTGAAACAGGAGATTATGAGGGCGGATCAAAACTATACAGCAAAGCTGCAGAATGCGCCATGAAACTTGGAGACAAAGAGAGGTATGAGTCTTTTCATAGGATGGCAAGTGAAAAAGCAGAGAGTTCAGCTAAATACTATCAAGAACTAGGTGTTCCTGAGTTAGCAACAATTTGGGTTCGTACAGCTGGGATGGAGGCGCTTTTAACAAACTCATCTGAGATGATTGAGAAAGCAATCGATTTACTTACGAAATCCGGAGAGGGCTTTAAGGAAGCAAATGATCTCAAGGAGGCGTTTGAAGATTTCTTTACCGTGTTTGAAACACGATTCATCTATTACCCTCAAAAACGACGTCCTATTAATGACATCATCAAGCTCATGGATGAAATTGCAGTTTCTACTCAAGATGAAATCATGTTAGCAATAATGACATTAGTTCGTGCATTGAATTCAGG
Source organism: Candidatus Thorarchaeota archaeon (assembly GCA_048884945.1). Classification (GTDB taxonomy): domain Archaea; phylum Asgardarchaeota; class Thorarchaeia; order Thorarchaeales; family Thorarchaeaceae; genus SMTZ1-45. Next base: position 4,092 of record JBHLQJ010000060.1, read on the forward strand.
TAATCACATTGGAGCATTACTAATTCTTCAAGAAAATGAGGAAGATTTGCTGGACAAAGAAAAGAGGATTCGAACTCTGATTGAGCAGTCCAAGAAAGAACGTACTATGAAATAGATATGACGGAAGACAAAAGTGTGATTTCTGCTTTGAACGAGTATGAAATCCACTGGTGAAGTAGAATGAGTGTATATCACGAAAGAATTTCATTTGAAACAAAGGGAGATTGCGACATCATTGACATCACTAGCACTGTAGAAAAGACAGTGAAAAAGAGTGAGATACAAACAGGGATTTGCACGATATTCTGTACTGGTTCTACAGGTTCAATTACGACTATCGAATTTGAAAGTGGTCTCTTGGAAGATTTTCCCGTGGCTATGGAGCGAATCGCGCCAAAAAATGCAGTATATCAGCATCATCTACGATGGCGAGATGGTAATGGCCACTCTCATATCAGGGCATCTATTCTTGGACCGAGTCTTACAATCCCTTTTCTAAAAGGAAAACTGACACTTGGCACGTGGCAGCAAATAGTTTTCGTGGATTTTGACAATCGACCTCGAAGTAGACAACTTGAAGTCATGCTCATTGGAGATTAATTACAGCAAATCTTGATCATTTTGTAAGTCCCAAGTTAGATTTCGCATACTAGGGCTCTGAGGGGTGGAATCTCTAATCTTCAGAGCGAGGTAATGAATTCTCAATGCTCTGCGTAAGCGGTGTATTTGAAAAGGAGCATTCCAGTTGGGAGATGGATTGTGATATTCAAAAGAGTCCATCAGGTCTCTAATTGTATCTAATTCTTTCTTGACCTGGCTTTTAATCTCGTCTAAGTCTCGTTGTAATGTGAGTCCAGGATTATCTGTCAATCAAGACAACTCTCCATCAAGTACCTTCACAAAGAAGCCATATTACATGATGTAAGACCAGAGTATTACTGGTTTCAGGATTTCTTTTTCTTTTTCAACGGTGTTCTACGCATTGTAGTTCCACAAATGGGGCATTCTCTATCAATAGCTGTAGTCTTCGATTTGTAATTGCACGCAGGACATCTCAAGCCCCAAGTAATTTTCTGGCTAAACTTGTCATTGGGATCAATAATGGGTATGTTCAACTGACTTGCGGTGTTTAAAACAGCAAAATCTGTTGAAGCTAATGTTAGTTCAAGACCTTCGTTAATCAGCATGTATGCTAAAGCAACCAACTCAATATCATTCTTCGACAAAACAGAGGAGTCTCCTATTTGATTGGCAATGGATTCTATATACGCAATGGTATCCTGACTCGGTGTACGTTCCTGCAACTTTTCCAAAAGGAATAGTGTTTCTGCTCGAAATCTACTCATACGGTTTCGGACTTCTTCGATTATACCAGGTGTTGTAATGAAAGATGCATCCTTCTTCTTATCTATCCATTTTGAGAATAAAACACCAGCATCAATAACATAGATCTGGGTCATCAAATCACCTAGATTGTACGCGGAACCAAACGTGTGTTGAGGCGATCATAATAGTTGTTATACATTCTAATGAAGCGAGATACACCTTCAGATTTTTTCATCCACACTGTTTCATGTGGAGCAACCTCCCATCTTGTCTGACCATCAATAACAGCATAAGCTGACACACCGGGTTTGACAAGCTCAATTTCGACGGTTGCTGAATCAGGGACTACAACTGCTTTTAACTCGAATCTTGGTGGACACACTGGAACAAAGATGAGACCGTTTACATTTGGAGCAAGAATGGACCCACCTGCTGCGAGAGCATATGCTGAAGAGCCAACGGGTGTTGCAAGCATAGCTCCATCCGCTCTTCCAGAGTCAATTTCAACTCCATCGACATAGACTTGCATACTCAAAAGACGTCCAGGGATTTTGGAAACAACATACACCTCATTGAGAGCATCCTCGAATTTCCTGTCACCAACTCCTGAACTGATGTTCACATTAGCCTCTATAATGCAATCACTCTGTAACACATTCCTAAGATAATCGATAGCGGACTCAGTGTCACTCTCTGTAAGAAATCCTACAGTTCCCCGGTTGACACAGAATAGGGGAGTTTCTCTATCCTTTAGTTTGGTGAGTGTGTACAGAATTGTTCCATCTCCACCTATTGTAACGACAAAATCAACATCCATTTCCTCTATCAGAGTAGGTTGTGCTCTCTTGTGAAGAATATTACAAGAACCAGGATCAACCTGCACATCTAGATTTTCAGAAATGAGAAAATCAGCAATCTGATTGGCGATTTCTTCAATCTCAGGGCGGTCTGGTCGACAGACAAGTCCAATCGCTCGCTTTTCCGAGAGAATCTGAGGTTCCTCTTCGATCAATGTCAACACACCCAAACTTGGCCTTTATCTAGCCCCTTTTACAGTTGTTGTCATGGAAAGAAAACTCTACCGCCCCCAAATATATATACATGAAATGAATGGTGAGGACTAACACTGGTCTGCAAGACTAAGTTGGTGATTTAAATTGAGCATTAAAAAGTCTGAAGCTAAGGGCCTGAAGCCTGGAAGCTACTTTCTGATAGATGGAGAACCATGCAAAGTGGTATCAATGGAAAAATCAAAGCCTGGAAAACATGGCGCAGCCAAGGCAAATATTGTAGCCATTGGTTTCTTTGACAATCGAAAGCGAAATGTCATCATGCCAGCAGACCGGATGGTGGATGTTCCACTCATTGAGAAGACTAGTGCAACAGTTATAGCTGATATGGGCGAAACTTACAGTCTCATGGATAGTGAGACATTCGAAACCTATGAAGTTCCAAAGCCAACTGATCAAGAGATTATATCGAAGATTGACTTGAATGTAGCAGTTGAAGTCTGGGATGTAATGGGAACCCGCGTTATTACTAGGGTCAAGACCTAGGGCATTCTATTGAGCAGGGATGTTCTAGATGGAGTCAATAGAGAAGATTGATGAAAACGACCTAAGAATAATTGAGATACTCTCAGAGAATGCTCGGAGCTCTCTAAGAGATATTGCAGCTGTTGTAAACCTCAGTCCTAGTTCTATAAGAAACAGAATGGAACGTTTGGTCAAAATTGGTGTCATAAAGAAATATACTCTCGAATTGAATCATAGGAAACTGGGATTCGAAGTTCAAGTCGTCGCATTGATTACCTGTCAACCCGGAGAGTCGGACAGCATCTATAAGAAATTAACCAAGTATAGCGAGATATCTAATATCTTCAGAACATCCGGACCAGCTAACTTCATCTGCATGATACAGGTGAAGGATATCTCAAAGCTTGCACGTTTTATAACTGGAGAACTCGAAAAGCTAGAAGGAGTAGAAAGGATAGAAACCATGTTCATCCTCCCTCAGGAAGAGAGTATGCCCTGAAATAACAAATCTAAAGTCCAGGTTTTTAATTTCCATAGTACTGCAAATTAAATTAGAATGAAAAGATGGTGCGGAGGGCGAGATTCGATAGTACTTTATAGGAGGCTGTTAATTCTACATATCAGGGTGGCGTGTATATGAGGAGGCGTTTCAAACACATTATTGTTCTTGTCAGTTTATTGCTGTTCCTTTTACCGATCACCTCAAACGCGTCTTGGTCTGATCTTAAGTGGCGCATTAAAGAAGGTGATAAGATTCACTACATGTACCAAGGATGGCTGAACTACATTGAACATATCAATGGCACTTCTGTGGAATTAACAGGACACCTTCAGGAGGAAGTGTATTTTGTTATAGAAGACCTATGGGGTATACCAATACCCTCTGTTGATGGACCATCTATATCAGTATCGCCATATTGGGAAAATGGCACTCCCTTTGGTGATGATTTTGATGAATCGGTGACCGGATGGATCGCAAAGAGCATTGATAAAATCGATGAAATTGCTGTTCGTGTTGGAAACTGGACATTGTATACTGAACAAGCTGAGGTATATTGGACTTCGTTAGAGCCAGGTTTTTTTGACGTGACATTGAATGAAACATCAAAGGTCTGGAATATTACAATATCTGTGAGTTGGTTTGAGGACTATCTCTCCCACATCGTTTCATATTCATATTCAAAATTCGATGGTGTTCTGAACTATGGTAACTTTACATACTATAAGGGGAGCGAAGATGATCCTCTTTATTCAATATCTCTTTCAAGAATAATAGCCCCACCAATTCTACAACATGAATTAGTAATTGGAGCAGCTGCTGTAGCAGCAGTTTTAGTTCTCATCATCATAATAGTAGAGAAACGAAGATGATGAATGGTGCGGAGGGCGAGATTCGAAGAGCTATATTGATGCTCCACATTTCTCACATGTGCGTCTGCTAGAATCATTCCTATGATTACAGTTAGGACATACGACGAGTACTACTTCCTTAACATGAACCTCCTTCACTATCTCCTTCTGAGATGTTTGTGGTTGATAAGTCGGTTGTATTGTTGGTGGAATAAATCCCGCATCATTGCTGTAAATCATAAGCCCATTTCTGGATATGCGGACCTTTTCGCCTTTCCATCCAAACGATACGTTCACCTCATATTGCACCACACGTCCATCTTCTGTTACTTGAAACACATGTTTTCCCAAAGTTGTCGCGCCAAGTTTCTCTGATACTTTTCTCCCATCATATTTGACAGTGACACGACCTGTCCATTCTGACTTTTCTACAATAATTTGGTGATTGTTGAAGTAGGATGTAGCCATGATTCCCATAATAGACGAAGTCCCCTATTCACCTAGAATCGTACTATGATTTGTGATATATCTTTCTTGAAGCAAAATTGAAAGTGGTGCGGAGGGCGAGATTCGAACTCGCGATTAGGCCATGGGAGGAAAAATCCGCACATGTACTCCTACAAGACAGGGATCTGAACCCTGCGCCTTTGACCTGGCTTGGCAACCTCCGCTTTCAAATTGGAGTTCTTGGGAAGTACCTTTTAACCATATCGAACTCATTCTAGAAGGGAACTTCTGGCGGACATGATCTGTTCTCTCAGTTGACCCCAATCACCAATATTCTCAAACACAGCTCTACTTCTCATTGCCTCTTTCGTAGGTCCATCGTAAACAATCCGACCGTCCTTTATCACAGCAACAGAGTCCGACCAAGTTTCGATGTAGAAACTATTGTGAGTTGTAAAGAGTATACTAGCACCGTCCTGTCTTAATTTCTGGATGATGTCAATCATATTTGTTACCATCTTAAAGTCAAGTCCCGAAAAGGGTTCATCAAGAATCAAGATGCTAGGCCTCATCGCAATGATACCAGCAAGTGCAACCCGTTTCGCTTGCCCATGACTCATCTGATTCACTGGTCGGTTCCCATATTTAGCCATACCAACTCTTTCGAGTGCCCACTCCACCCTATCCTCAACTTCTTCTTTTGACAATCCTAAATTACGCGGACCAAAAGCAACATCCTCCCATACAGTTGGTGCGAATAGCTGGTCGTCAGGATTTTGAAACAGAAAGCCAACATCCTGCCTGATTTCCCAAAGTGTATCTTTTGTGAGATTCTTGTCAAAGATGTAGATATCACCTGAGTCAGGCTCAAGCAGTCCAAGAAGCAGCTTGAACAACGTAGTTTTTCCAGACCCATTCAAACCAGCAAGAGCTTTCTGTTCACCGACATGCAGTTGGAAGTTGATGTCTTCCATTTTGAATTCATCATATTTGAAAAATACGTGATCAACATCAATCGCACATGTCATAATGATAGGACCTCCAAAACAATTGAAACTAGGAAGGGTAGACTTAGAACTAAGACAATCAGTATGATCGGGAGAAGAATATCTGAGCGTTTGAAACCACTTCCTGACACCATCGTGCCCTTCCCAAATCCTCGAAGACTCATCGCCTCATAGACTATAGCACTTCTGTCAAATGAACGATTAATGCTAGTCCCAACAAGATACCCCATGGATTTTACCCGTTCAAAGCGCTTTCCGCGACTATATCCTCGCAAGAGTTGAGCATCATGCATGCGAGAGCGCTCCTCCATGAATAGTGGGATGTATCTGAACATGATCATGAGAGACCCGAGTATCGATGCAGGAATCCTTAGAGTGCGTAAAGCTTCGATAAACTCTACAAGTTTCATGTGAGATAAGGTTGCAAGGAATGTGAGGAGTATAGCAAACATCCTAGAACCTAGCAGTAGTCCAAGGTAGACGCCTTCAGAATATGCATTGATTAATCCCCAAGGTGTGCTAATGGTCAGTATCACTGTGCTACCATAAAGGAAAGGTTCAAAGAACACCCAAAAGAGGATAATGACCTCAAATTTTGTCGCTAAAGAAATAACACTTTTCCAGCGAGTTCCTGAGAACCAGCCAGCTATAAGAACCACCCCAATGATTGTCAGTACAACAGAGAGCTGATTTTGAAGAGAGATTATTACAGCTAGAGCAATTGCTGAGATGATCATTCCTGTTGGTGAGAACATCCGATTAGATTCCTTCCCCTCATTAAAAGGAAGCAGGAACTTGTCTGTGTGTCTATGGGAGCGTTCCCTTTTGGTATTCCGAAATACCATGAAGCCTAAGCTTAGAGCTAATAGAATACCCAATGAACCAAGGAAGACATCTAGGAACTGACCCTCACCTAGAGATGCAAAAATACCCTCAAAACCATGTTCTGGTTCTGCTACCCCCGCAAAAACAAAGAGTGCCCACTCAAACCCATCAGGATTCTCAGATACTAAGCCAGCAAGAACAACGACAGCTGTTATGATAATTGAAGCAACAACGACAGGAATTGTTTGCTTCAAGAGCTGCCATCGATTAGTGACTATTTGCTCATCTTCTGAATTATCTGTTTGATCAACTTCATCTTTTTCCCGTAGAAAGGAAACTAGATGAGGGCTTGCCTTCACAAAGTACAGGAGGATAATTGTGGTTAGAATTGCCTCGCCAAATCCAATTATGACATGTACTCCGGTAATAGCAACAAGTGCTTCAATTTCAAATCCAGCCACTGTGAAAAGCTCAAGCCCAAGAACAAGTGCAGCAGAAATGGTCACAATAGATGCTGTTAAACTCGCTGAAACAAGTATTGCTTTCTCCTTAGACATGACTTTCTTGGTTGTTCTGAACAAGACATGAGCTAACCCATATCCCAAAAGAACAGAGAACACGCCCATATTGAATAGGTTCAAACCATATGTCAAGATGCCTCCATCACCATATAGTGCTTGCACAAACAGAACAAGAGCCATTATCATCATTGCAGGCCAAGGTTCGAGCATGACAGCCAGAAGAGTGGACCCAACTAGGTGGCCACTTGAAAATGGAGGCACAGGGAAGTTCACGAGTTGAGCAGCAAAAATGACCGCCGCTAGTACTCCCATATAGGGAACCAAACGCTCATCAAATCGTGCTTTGATTCGTTCGTATGCGGTGACCATCATCAATGCACTAACTACCAGTAGCATGATTTGAAGCCATATTGGTACTATGCCATCTGGTACGTGCATATTCCTTTCATCAGTCTCCTTTTTTCGATAATAGAGTATCATCAGAATCATTTAAGTGTGTTACTTCTAGTGAAATCGTGTTACTATTATAGGTGATTCGTGTTATGTCTCTTAAGAGATTTGGAGTGTCAGTCCCCGAGGATTTGTTGGAGAAGTTCGACACACTAGTGAAGAAGAAAGGATACGCCGGGAGGTCTGAAGCAATTCGAGATGCGATGAGAGAGTATATCTCCCAGACTGAATGGGAGGCGGAGCAAGAAGGTACGATGGCTAGTTTAAACATCGTATATCAGCACAAACCAAAGTTGATGGCAGACCTCATCAGAGCTCAACACGAAGGACATACCAACGTGGTTTCCACGGTGCATGTGCATATTTCCCGTAGCCATTGTTTAGAGGTGATTACATTAAAGGGTGACAAAAAGTCGATTGAGGCACTTGCCAATAAAGTGTCAGGACTGAAGGGGATAGAGTATGTCAGACTCTTTACATTCTTCTTGCCCGATAATGAAGGCGCGGAGCATTGACATATACATTGAGGGACAAAGATGATAATTGCAGTAGCGGACCTACACCTAGGAAATCAGATGGCAAATAAATCAGGATTCTACGGATTCATAAATGACTTCTTGAAACCTAACCAGAATGATATTTCCCGCATTGTACTCATAGGAGATATTCTTGATCTATGGAGAAACACTAACTCAAAGGTGCTATCACAGAACTTAGATGTCCTTGCAGACCTTGGTCGACTAGATGTAGACAAGACTTACTTGGTTGGAAATCACGACTATGCAATTTTAGGTCTCATGAATCAAAATTCTTCCTCAGCTTTTCCCAAATCTATAGGAGTACTAGACCAAGTTTCAGAGACTCTGGAGATAGTGAGTGATGGACTTAAGTTGAAGTTCATTCATGGTCACCAAGTTGATTATTGGACAGCATTAAGTTTCTATGAGATATTTAGTCAAGCTATGTGCTTTGTGGATATTGATGATCAAGATCTTTCAGATGTATGGAATATCGTCTATCGTTTTGCTGAAACCTTACCAGAGAATACGAAAAACATGGTGAGAAACATTTCTCATGAAACTCAGATAGCTCTTGAGGAGAAACTCGCGGGACCTCTTAATGGAAATGTGGAAAGCGAAAAGAAGGGATTGCGCTATGAATGGGAGTTACTTCAGAATGTGAGTAATTTTGGTGATAACGCTAACAGATATGCAACATCATTGAGAGAAATCAATGAGTTTGCGAAGGAATGGGAACGAATTCTTGATACTCTCGATAGTAGTCCTACTTTACCTCAGCATTTGCAAAATGAGGTGCATCATATACGACGACAAGCGGCGGGTCTTTCAGTGGGACTTCAAGAGGACGAATTTCTGATAAGAGGTCATGGGCACACACCATATGTCAGTCAAGAAACAAGGGTTGCAGATGCAGGATGTTGGTTGGGAGAAAGAGGCTCATATCTGAAGGTTACAGATAATCAGGTTTCTGTTCATCAATGGAGATGAACCCTTAGAGTAATAACCTTTCAGAACAAGAAACACCCAGTGAGGGTTGCAATGGTCAAATTTAATGTCTTCACACCGACTGCTGAGGAGTTCATGTTCTTATTAGAGCAAGAGAAGAGCATTATATGGAAGAGGACTTGGAATATTGGTGAGAAGACTATAGGAGTATTCTTTATCGAGGTCTTCTCAACGTCTGTGTCTGCAGATTCAGCATTATTGAATGTCGTTGTTGAGCATGAC
>JBHLQJ010000061.1:0-13154 GCA_048884945.1 Candidatus Thorarchaeota archaeon
GGGTAGCTCTTTTAGTGCTCCAAGAACTTTCTCACCAACATCCTTCGTATCAGAAACTTTCTCGAATTCCGCAATAAGATAATGGTCTGCTCTAAATTTAGCCATGAACAAGAACTCCGTTCATTGATTCGTAAGCGGCCTGATTGACTCGACTCTTAAGTATGATGGTTTGCGGTCTATCAAGCCGTCCTTTTTTGAGCAATCTCGTTCCGATAATTATAGAACCTATATCCAGCAGTGAGACCACCCATTATACTGATGACCACAAGACCCCAGAGTAATTGATTCAGAATAGAAAACACTACTAGTGTAAACAGTCTTTCAGAGCGACCACCTAACCCTATGTCAAGGTCTTCTACACCCATACTAGATGCACGGGAACGTGTGTAGCTCGTCAGTATCCAACTACTAATTGCTAGAATCACCCATAATTCAATACGTATGCCAAGAATAGACAAACCAGAGTACTCTATTGCGATAGACCCTAGGATTAAGATCTCTGAAACCTTATCCACAACCGAATCTGTAAAAGCTCCAAGATCTGACTCACTGTTTTGTTCTCGGGCTACTGCTCCATCTACTCCATCAAATAATCCTGATAGGAATACAAGAATTCCATAGGTGATAGAGGAGCCTGTCACAATCAATGCGACAGAGGCGAGAAAGGCTAATAGTAGACTAAAGTAGGTAATTGTATTTGGTCGTATTCCAGCTCTAGCCAGTGGCTGTGCAATTAACAATACCAGGCGTTTGAAGATGCGTCTAACTCTAAATTTGCTAGGCATTTCTCAGACCTCGACATTATACTGTGCAGATTTGTAGATGATAGCTTTATGCACGCTGCTTTGGGCGGGAATCTGAGATTTGCCAAAAATAACAGCATCGGAAATGTCACAATCTGCTGCAATCTCGGCATTTGAACCGATTGTTACATTGGGCCCTAGTCTGCAATAGTTACCAATCTCGCAATTAGCCCCAATCAAAACCGGGCCTTGTAAGTCTATACCTTCTCTGAGTGTTATCTTCGATCCAAGCACCAAACTGTCGCCCACCTGAACATTGTCACCATGTGTAATGAAGATTGAATCATGCTTTCCCACAAGACCGCGCCATAGGAATTGCTGGTTTGCAATGAGTATATCAGACAGGGTATCGATGTCAAACAGAGGCTGTTCTATATCATAGTATTCAATACGTGCACCATCTACGAGCAGCTGTTCCAATAAATTCACGACTTTTGTCTTTCTGTCTTCAATTGTTGATTTGCAAAGCTCTCTAATGCGAGTATGACCAATGAACATCATTGCACTTCTCGCAGTTTTATTGGATTGACTACCAACATCACCTATTCCCAATACTAGATTGTTATGACCAAGCTTCACAATGGTACCTGAGTCTGCATTCGAACTCACTGCAAGATTGAACCTTTCTTGTGTGTCATAATCAGAGTGGTGTTCTAGAAAGCCTATCATGCTGGCTGTGTCTATCATCGCATCAACAGGAGAGAGGAGAAAATCACCATCAAAGGTTTCAATAGCCGTTACTAATGTTTGGAGTGGACCAGTTTCATAGTTAGGTACATGTACAATTTTCACATCTAGGTTGGATTCTGACACAAATTCCTCAATCATATTGCCTTTCCATCCAACTGCAACAATAATGTCGCTAATTCCAGACTGATTATATCGGTCAACTGTCCATTCTAAGAGGGTCTTTCCAGCTATGTTGATGAGTGCCTTAGGTATCCTATCTGTCAAAGGTTTCATTCGTTCTCCTTTGCCAGCGGCAAGAATAACTCCGTGTATCTGAATTCCTCCTCAACATGACCTTCAAACGGAAGGGCCATATGTATGTTTGCAGGGATGTTTATGGGAACATCATTGAGTGCCGAGATTATGCGAATTGAGGACATAGAGAGATGCGATAACGTTATCGATAGAGCTGCAGAGGTTATTGCAGCTGGGGGAATTGTTGTATATCCGACTGATACAAGTTATGGCCTTGGGTGTGATCCTAGGAACCGCGATGGTTTAGAACGGCTTATTGCAGTGAAAAGACGCGACCGAAGACTTGGTTTTCCACTCTTGTTTGCAGATGAAAGTCAGTGTGAGATCTATCACGATTTTCAGAGTCTGGAACGAGTCATAGCAAGGATATTCTGGCCAGGTGCACTCACAATGATTGTGGATGCTCGACCTGATGTGCCTGCTCACATCACAGCTGGAAGAAGTACTATTGCAATTCGAGTGCCCAATCATATCATCCCAAGAGGAATAGCAAAAAGGATTGGTGGTCCAATCATAGGCACAAGCGCAAACCGAAGCGGCGGACCTAGTCCATTCGAATTACCTGTCGCATTGGAACAGCTTGGTGATGAAGTGGATTTGTATATAGATGGTGGACCTTCATCCGCTTTGGACAACTCGACTATAATAGGAGTTGAACCAACTGAAGTAGAAGGTCAGCCTCTTAACATAAAAATCTTCAGAGTGGGGGCATTACCCATCTCACAAATAGAAACTAACTTGAAAGTGGATACAGATGCATTAAGACTTTGGAGTACGCGTATCATCGAAGCAGAGATGTGAGGCGAGCTAGACTGCAAAACTACAATCTACTTGTAGCATGCCCAAGAGAACGGGAGAGCGCTGCAATATCTGAAATTAGATACTTTATCGGAGATTTATTGGCTGATTCAGAACTCAAGATATCTCGAACACCAGTATCTGGACTATTAGCTTGTACGACGTCGCTCAATCCCTTTGAGGTCATCCAGCAACTCAAGGAGTTTGCAGTTGAAAATCCGTATCAGTTTCGTTTTGCTATTCGTTTCACTCCCCTGGAAGAATGTGTTAATTCAGAGATTACTAACATTGTTGAGGCGACTCAAAGACTCCTTCCAAAAATCAGTGAGGAAGAGAGTTTTCGCGTGACTGTAAGACGACGACATACTGAACTTGAGAATATGGATGTAGTTACAGCAGTGGCTGCAGTCATCCCTAGAAAAGTCAACTTGAGTGAACCTGACAAAACTGTACTTGTGGAAATTGTTGGAGACTGGACTGGACTTGCTGTTCTGAATGAGAAGACCGACATTCTCTCAATAATGACGATGCGGGATGATATGTATTAGTAGAATTGGTTCATGTGTCAATTGCTACAAGTGACACCCGACTCACTAGACAACGAGAGAGGGCTGATAACCTAGATTCTAAAGTTCTTGATTCGGAGATTGTATTGATTTCTTTATCATCTATCTGATAATGATCTTTGATTCGTTCTATTCGTTCATTTGTAGCCGGAAATGGTGGGAGAATTTCTTTTCCTATCTGTTTGGCTAGGTCTAGAGTTATCTTCTCTACGGACTCGACATCAGATCCCACAACCACAGCAGCTATCTCATCAAGACCATCATAGACTCCGAGCGTATCAAATGCCTTTCCTATCTGCCTCTGGGCTGAAGCAAAAATGATGATTTCCACATCTAAGCTTCTCGAGAGCATATATTCTCCATGCTGTGCATTGATTGCATTTTGTACTGCTGATAGTAGATGAATCTCATCCGCAATTAGACGTCCGTTAAGTAGCTGGACAGTGATTGCATCACTAGATAAAGATGCAGCGAGTTGAATGAGTTCCTCTTGTTTCAGATTTTTCGAATTGTGAAATTCTGAGATTCCAACAATCTTAGTTTTACCATCATTTCCAAGTTGCTCTATTCGCAAGAAGCTGACCTCATATCATAACCGGCTGATGAAGTAGTCTGCAACTGTTGGCTCAAATCCAACATCAAACACGAGCTTATTCCGGATTTCCTTCATTGTAAGAGACTTGTCTTCAGATTTGAAAATCTTTACGAGTGCTATAATTGATTCGCGGTGCTCCCAAGGATAAACGGTCCAACTAGTTGTTTCAACCATGAAGTAGTCAGGTTTAACAATAGATGTTGGTTTATAATGGAGTACTGCTGAACGAATAGAAGCTGCGCCAAGACCCTTAACGTGTTCTATCGCATGATGGAGAGTATCACCTGTATCTGAAACTTCATCCACTAAGAGAACGTTCTTTTTCTCCATAGAACCTGTCAGAGGTTGAGTGATTTGAGGTTCCTTTCCTCTGGCGCCTACATCTGTGTAGTACTCTATCCGAATGTTCTGTAATGAGCTCGCATAAAGTACGTCAGAGAGTATCCGCGCTGGAATCCACCCACCTCTCGCGATCCCAATGATGACATCTGGAACAAAGCCGCTATTCACTATTCTTTCAGACAACTGAAGAGTGAGGGTATACACATCTTGCCAACTGAGAATCAGATAGTCCATTATTACGCACTCCAGTTCTACCTTATGCGTTTCGAACGGTAGTTCCTAATTAATCCGTCTGATTTATTGCTGGAAAATCCAAAACAGAATACCTGTATTTCAAGGCAGCGTGTCAAGAATGAAACCAGACCTTCTCCTTACAAATATTGGCCAAGTCGCCACCTTAGCAGGATCTAGCGAAGCTCCAAAGACCGGAGCACAGATGAGCGATGTTTCTATTATAGAGAATGGCGCCATAGCAATCAAGGATGGATGGATATTAGCTGTTGGGACAACAGCAGAAGTTCTTGCACAAGTCACTGAAGAGCCAAGACTTCCTGAGATTGAATTTCCAGGAATGTTGGCTACACCTGGTTTCGTCGATAGTCACACGCACCTGGCTTTTGGAGGGTCAAGAGAGTACGACTTTGCAATGAAACTTGAAGGAAAATCCTATCTGGAGATTCTTGAGTCTGGTGGAGGAATTCTAAACACTTTAAGATTTACAAGAGCAGCAAGTCAGATTGAGTTGGTTAGAAATGCATTTTCCTTTGCTGAAAGCATGTTAAGCAATGGGAGCACTACTATAGAAGCAAAGAGCGGTTATGGTCTTGATACAAGCAATGAACTCAAGATGCTAAAAGCTGTTGCGGATCTGCGAGAAAAGCTGCCAATCAATCTAGTGTCTACATTCCTGGGAGCACACGCGATTCCACCAGAATATGAGGCTAGAACGGATGCATATGTGGATTTGGTCATTAACGAAATGATTCCTGCTGTTTCAGAGCACGGACTGGCAGAGTTTTGTGATGTCTTCTGCGAGCAGGGAGTCTTTGACATAGAGCAGTCAAGGGATATTCTCCTTGCCGCGAAAAAGATGGGGATGAAGCTAAAGGTTCATGCAGATGAGATTGTCCAACTTGGTGGAGCATCTCTTGCTGCAGAGGTGGGTGCAGTTTCAGCAGACCACCTTTTGATGGCATCGGATGATGGGCTTGAATCAATGCTCAAAGCAGGTACAATTGCAACTCTACTACCTGCTACAGCATTCAGTCTTGATACTGAATATGCTGACGCCCGGAAAATGATAGAAATGGGATTACCTGTTGCTCTTGCCACTGATTTTAATCCAAATTGTGCAAATGAGTCACTTTTCTTCACAATAGCTCTTTCGTGCTACAAAATGAAAATGACACCCAGAGAAGCCCTCTCCGCAGTGACCATTAATGCAGCTCATGCATTAGATAGAGGGAGAACCCATGGTAGTATTGAAGTGGGTAAGGCAGCTGATATTCTCATCCTCGAATGTCCCAATCCCGAATACCTGACTTGGAGGTTTGGTGTAAATTTGGTACACACTGTAATCTCAAACGGTGAAGTGGTTCATTCAAAGATAGGACCCTAGTTCTCATAGAGAAGTCCTGATATTGACTCGACTGAAGCTATTATATCGCCGGACTTCATAATTCCTAGTATTTTAGAGATGTCTGGGGACAGCGGTCGGTCATCCTCGAGTTTTGGTACTAGATAGCGGATTGTTCTATAAGCCTCGTAAAGGGGTTCAGAGGGTTTTAGGGGAGCGAGAAGATCTATACCTTGACAAGCGCACATATACTCGATAGCAATAACATTTCGAGTGTTTTCAAGAATAGTTGCAGCTTTTCGAGCGGCAATTGTTCCCATGCTAACATGGTCTTCTTGATCTGCACTTGTTGGAATTGAATCAACACTTGCAGGATGCGCAAGTACTTTGTTTTCTGATACTAGAGCAGCAGCTGTATATTGTGCAATCATCAGTCCAGACTCGAGACCACTCTCAGTTGTGAGAAAGGCAGGTAATTCACTCAAGTGTGGATTAACCAAGCGATTTATTCTTCTCTCAGCAAGGCTCGCAATCTCAAAAATTGCGATGCCTAGAAAGTCCATAGCTAGGGCAATAGGTTGTCCGTGGAAATTACCTCCGGATATTACTACACCATCTTCTCCAAACACCAGAGGATTATCAGTTGCTGAGTTGATTTCAGTTTCTAAAACGCTATAGACGTATCTTATCGTATCCAATGATGCGCCTAATACTTGGGGGATGCATCGCAAGGAGTATGCATCTTGCACTTTTCCGCAATCAGCGTGAGACCGATTGATTTCACTATCTAGAAGTATCTTTCTTTGAGCTGCGGCCACATCTATCTGTCCTTCGTGTGGTCGAATCGAGTGGAGTCTTTCATCAGAAGCCATACGAGTTCCACGTAACGCTTCTAGGCTCAATGAAGATGCAATTGTTGCATCATGAATAAGTTTCATTGCATCATAAACGGTGATAACACCTACTGAACTCATTGGTTGAGTTCCATTGATTAATGCCACGCCTTCTTTAGCCTGTAACGCAAGTGGTTTGATTCCAGCCTTACGTAACGCTTCTCCACCACTTACAATTTTCTCGGAGATGTATGCTTCACCCTCACCAATGAGGACCAATGCCATATGAGCAAGTGGAGCCAAATCACCACTAGACCCAACAGAACCCTGCTGTGGGACAACTGGAATCACATCTTTATTCAACATCTCAATTAGAGTTTCGATCACTTCTAGGCGTACACCAGAATATCCTTTTGTAAGCGCATTCGCTCTGAGAAGCATCATACCACGAACAACTTCTTTTGAGAATGGTGGACCCACTCCCGCACTATGACTACGAATCAGGTTGACTTGAAGACGAGCCAAATCATCCTTGCTAATGGACACATCAGAGAGGTTTCCAAAACCTGTATTGACCCCATAAACAACATCTCCTTTTTTGATCGCATTTTCAACGACTGCTCGACTCTTCCTGATTCGAGGGATGGCTGATTCATGCAAAACCACTGGCTCGTAGTATCGCGCAACTTGTACGACATCTTCTATAGTGAGACTCTCACCATCAACCATTACAGGCATTGTGTCCACCAAAGCCTAACGTGAACAGCAAGTATTAGCCGCTTGTTGCTGTCTGGTGAGGTTCGTAGAAGCTCTCTTTAGTAGTTATCGTTGAACTTGAAATGTCAGAGTTACTATGTTTCATGAAGTGTTTTCTCAACTAGTTTCTCTACCAAATCCTTCTTTGAAATGAATGGTATTGAAATCTGTCCTCTTTTTCCAAGTCGTTCATTCCATTCGATAGCTGTTTCGATAGCATGTTGATTTCGTGCCCATGCACGACGTGCAACACCGCCTATTACATCCCAATCTAGCGCGGACCGAATGATGCCATCAACACGCTCAGTACCGTCTAGAACCAAACCAAATCCACTGTTGATTGCTTTGCCTGTGCCTACGCCACCACCGTTGGACAATACACAGAGCGTCATTCCACGGGATGTGTTACCGGCCCAACATTGATGCGCCATGTCACTCATCACATTACTACCATCACGAATGTTTGCAGTTTCTCTGAAGGGAGAATCAGTTCCTCCAGTATCATGGTGATCGCGGCCTAACATGATCGGACCGACCTTTTTCTCTCGAACCATTTTATTGAAAGCAAGTGCGATATCTACTCGCCCAATTGCATCTGCGTACAGGATACGGGCTTGAGATCCCACTACAAGTGCATTCTTCTCAGCGTTTCGAATCCATATGTAATTGTCACGGTCTTGCCCACGGCGCTCAGGATTGATTCTAGACATGGCCATTTTGTCAGTAGCTATCAAATCCTCATGTTTTCCACTGAGGCAGACCCAACGGAATGGACCATAGCCATAATCAAAACAAATCGGGCCCATAATATCCTCAACATATGATGGAAAGATGAATCCATCAGACTCATTCTCGCCATTCTTTGCAATTCTCGTAACGCCTGCATCAAACACTGCTTTCATGAAGCTGTTTCCATAGTCCCAGAAATGGGTCCCCCTCTTTGTCATCGTTTCAATGAGTTCGAACTGCCTCTGAAGGGACTCGTTGACAAGTTCAATGAACCGTTCTCGGTTAGTCTTGAGTAGGTCACGACCCTCTTCGAATGAAACTCCATGAGGTGTGTATCCACCCCTGTAGGCATCATGGCATGAGGTCTGGTCTGAAGCCAATTCTATTTTGATATTATTCTGTACAACGTATTCCCAGAGATTAACAACATTTCCGTAGTAACCTATAGAAACGGGCTCACCAGTGGAACGGTACTTGTCTACCCATTGGAATATCTCATCAAGGTCGCCAGAATATTTGGTTAACCAACCCTGTTCGCTACGCGTGTTTATACGACTCTTGTCAACCTCTGCAATGACTCCAATACCTCCAGCAATCTCGACTGCTTTTGCCTGTGCACCACTCATCCCACCAAGCCCGGAGGTCAAGAAGACCTTCCTGCTCAGGTCGCCATCCTCAGGAATACCAAGGTACATTCGTCCAGCATTCAAGAGTGTGATGTAAGTACCATGAACAATCCCTTGTGGACCAATGTACATCCAACCTCCAGCTGTCATCTGGCCATAATTGGCCACGCCCATGGCTGCAGCATGATGGAATCCATCAAGAGTGTCGAACGTTCCTACCATGAGACCGTTAGTGGTGATTGCTCGGGGTGCATTCCTGTGTGATGGAAAGAGTCCCGCCGGATGACCTGAGCTGACGACGAGGGTCTGTTCATCTGTCATTCTCTCGAGGTACTTCTTAATTAGTTGATACTGCATCCAGTTCTGGCACACTTGACCACTTTCGCCATATGTGACAAGTTCGTAGGGATAAAGGGCTACATCATAGTCAAGGTTGTTGTCTATCATTACCTGGAGTGCTCGAGCCTCAAGGATACCTTTGTACTCATCAATAGGCTTGGCTTTGATTGGTCCTTCTGGTCGATAGCGATACCCGTAGATACGTCCTCTTGTCATGAGTTCATTGAGAAACTCGGATGCTAAGGTTTCATGAAGGTTCTCAGGCACATACCTGAGTGCATTCTTGACAGCCACAATAGTATCAGCAGGAGTGAGGTCATACCCTCTATTTGGAGCCCGTCGATATTGAGGGTCAAAGACAGGGTCCGGAGGCAGCTCGTGCGAGAGCTTGATACTCATAGCCTTGGAGGTGTCGAAATTCATAGAAACACACCCATTGATTGTGTTTCACCAAGAGCTCACTCCTCATAAAACACTCGCTAGACGAGTCATCTTCTTTTTTGGACCGCTTCTAGGATCAGCCAAAGCGGAAATGCAAGCAAGGCCAAGTAGCTTCCAAGTTCGAGAGTCACCGTTTCGACGTAGAACCCTGGCACAAATGTTGTTAGAACAAGGAGTATTGGCAGTACCAGAACTATCAAGAAGAATGGATCAACTCGTTGTTCGACTGAAACTGCAATCCTACTCAGACCCACCAGAAGAGGAAACCAGAACAGGATGAATGCAGCTCCTACAAGTCCCATGGCGATGATGTCATACATAACAGCTGCGAGCCCTGGGTCTATGAGTGTCATGCTACCAGCACTAGACTCCAGATAGGTGGCAAGAGGAGTGTATCTCACAAAGGTAACAGTGCTCTCAGGACCAGACCAGTGAACGAACGATTGCGTATAGGTAGCCCATGGGCAGACCGAACTCACACAGAGAAGGATGAATGGTATAATACGTGGGTCTCTGATGACATTCGACCGACCTAGTTTTCTGAAATAAATGGCAACCCTTGCGATAAGAAATGCTCCAAGGAGTATGATGTTTATCAAAACCACAACATCCGCAGAGGTTATCGCAACGGGTCCAAGCCCTATCACTGGAAAGACTACATCAAGGTTCCAATCACTTAGAGAGTCCATGAGACCATACCAATAAGCATCCATGGAGAAGTATCGGAAACCGAAATGGTATTGGTAAGAAGAACTGAGTGAAACTGTGAAACTGACTGATTTTTCATGATCTGGAAGAGGTAAATAGAGGAACTCAGAAACTGCAGGGTCATATGCCAACCTTTCATAGGGATTTTCAAACGAATAGCCTCCAACATCCACATAAAGGGCTGGCAGATGCGGGTTGATCGAAAGATAGAGACGAGTAGAAAAAAGTCGAATCCCCCAAACCACGTCATCGCCATTGTTTAAAGTTAGATTCACAGGCACACAATCATCTCGGTAGAAGTCAATACGCCAACCGCCGTATCCAGAGATGTTACAAGGAGCAAGGTATAGAGTGTCATTTGGTCTGGCAATGGGAAAGACAGCCCACTCATCAGGAGAACCTTGACGAGTAAGGTTCAATTGGGGATAATCCCGGCACCATTTGAAATATGGATTGGCATAAAGACTCGAGCCATTTATTGATTGCACATCAATTCTCAACCGAAATAGATCTTGAGAAGATGTAGCCTTCACACTGACGTTGTGCAGTACTATTCGAGCTGTTGATCTTGTAGAAATCTCCACAAGAACATATGCATGGACCAACCAGTGGGATACTTGAGCACCTAGTGTTACCAACGGTGCATCAATGCTTAACCTTGCACTGCTATTCTGGGAGTTGAGAGTGGCTAGTTGTTGATGGTCAAGGTGATTGAGATCTATTCCATAGTAATCGGTATAGCCAACCTGGAGTCTAGCACTGGCTTCACCTGACAGAAGTGAGAAATAAGCTGAGAATTGAAGAGAGTCATAATCATCCAGAGGCACATTTATGCCATTCGAGAGGCGGTATTCGACAGACGCAAGATCTAAGACCAGCCCCTGTTCATTCATCATAGTTTCTACTTTGAGAGGATTAGGCCAATATGAGTTCCAATCATATATCCATGAGGAAGAGTCCGGAGAGGGAGTTTCATTTAGTAAATATGCAACATTTATCGGGGACATGCTTTCTTTTGCAATTGTCTGCCCAATTGAGCCCGTGGTGTTTACTTGAGTCAGAGTGACAACAGTACTGTTAGGCATGTAAGGCTCAGCGCGGTATATATTCGGAGTGAACAGAAAAAAGACGAGTAGAAGTCCAGCTATGGAAATATCTACCAAGGTTGTTCTTGAGATTACAAAATCATCTTCAGAGGTACCCAACATGATCCCAATACTACTTAAAGCGCAGACTGATAAAAAGCTTAGTTAGGAAATAGAGTTTTTAATTACTTCGAGATACTTTTCTCCATAGAAGAGAGATATTAGATGATATCATTCAGGGTGGGATGAGTGCTCTGAACAGGTCATCTGAAGGCAAGTCCTCTATCTCAGTGTATGCAATCCACAGGCCATCGCGAGACAATACATCCAAGGTTAACCCTTCACCGTCAAGACGAATTAGATACTCAAGATGCTGAATGAGGTTCTGAATGAATTTCATTGCATCTTTTCCATACTGGTGATTCTTTTTCGAGGGGAGTGACATCTCAACTTCTATTCTCCACTTTTCTGAGTTATCGGAATCACAGACAGTGAGGATTCGCACCCAATCATTCTGAAATAGAATAGATACAGTTTCCTCGCTATCGCTGTTGGGTGGTCTAGCTATTGCTTTTTCACACCTCAGTTTGAGCTCGGAGAAAGTCAACATGTAAATTCACTCCTCATAGCGAACATCCTACTTAACCAACTGTCCATATCTGGCAAAAACAGCTCTAGCTTTCTCCTGATCAGCAACATAGAGTGTCAGTCGCATGTCGCCGAGATTAGGTATTTTCTCACAAAGATTAGTGAGAACTAAACGATCCAATGCAAAAGTCACAGTCCGAAGTGGTACATTAGCTTCCTTGCTGATGATTCTGGGTGGTAGAGGACCTCTCATTGTGAGACATTGTAGAACACGAAGTGCACTTTTAGGCAATCGTATCGAGGGGGGCATATATGTTCACCAAGATGATATTAGGGAAAAGTTCTGTTTTGTATTCGCGTCACGTCCTTGGTTCAGATTCGACCAAGTTCCTAAAGTCTGACTGTATTTTTGTGAAGTAACAGCTTCGGAAATGTGTCAGATGAAAAAATAGCCTAAGACATTGTGTTTTTTAGGTGAAATAGGAGAATCCTACTGTTGCTTTAGTAAGAGGTTAGCAACTAATGAGTAGTATCTGGACCAAAGCAAGGAAGAACACACCAGAGATTGATTGTGGTTTATGTGGTTTCACTACTTGCGGAGCTTTTGCACGATCAGTCATTGTAAGAGATGGTGAGATTTCGAGATGTCCAGTTCTTGAGTTGGAATCATATGCTCAACAGAGAGAACAACTCGAAATAATCTCCAGAGAGGTAAAAAATACAGAAAAACCAGCCCCAGAACAACCGGAGGGAGGTGTACTCCTCTCGCAACCTTGTACAGACTCTCCAGACCTACTTATGGCAGAGATGAGGATTTTCAATGGCGTCAAGCCCGGAAAGCCAATGAAATATGGAGTGCTTGATCCTGCGATTCTCTGTTGGTTCTTGGATTGCGTGTCCTCACGATATGAGGATATGCGGTGTAGCAAAGAGCTTGCATATGCTTGGGGAAACATGGAGGAAATCAAAGTCCATATCCTTAGAGATGGTAGAGTGCGGATGCGTAGAGCGAGAGGAGCTGACCATGCATTGGCTTCTTTTAGAATCATAGAACGCACTATTATGGGGGCAATAATATGTAACTGCTGTGGTCGCGATCTTCTAACCATTTTGGCCGGGTTCGCAGATCCTGAAGAGGAGTATCATACAGTTTTTGCGGCAGGTAGTACAGTATCCCTTGATAATGAGTTCGTTGAATGGACACCAAAGAGAAGCAAGGTGGATACAAAGCCTATTTCTGAGATGATTGATTTTGTTGATGATCTCTACAGAAACATGATGGAGCAGCTAAATCTCTTGCTGACAGGTACCCAACCGCTTGAGATCATACACGAAAATCGGGCTAAGATATGTAAAATCATAAGTCTAATGGTGGATCCTTTAAT
>JBHLQJ010000062.1:0-13059 GCA_048884945.1 Candidatus Thorarchaeota archaeon
TGTGATAGACTTGAAGCAAGTCATAGGGTATAGCTTGGATGGTAACGGGGATATTACCATGGTAACACAGAGTGGGTTGATGGATTTCTTCTAACAAGGTTATTTAGGGTTTCAGCTAGTCGATAAACTGTGAACGAAACGCAAAAGGAAAAAGCGGAAGTCCGCTATCTCTCTCTTGTTCGAAAGGAAGGGGGAGAACCTATCATAGGTATACCTTATCGACCTATGTCAGTTGACCCTGACTTAGTTGCTAGTTTCGTTCTTGCTGTTATCATCTTTGAGAACCGACAGCTCAAGACCTTTGTAAAGGAAGGATACGTGGTTGTCATTGAGGAAGGAGCGCATGTTGTTGGTTTGCTCATTGTTGACAAAGTTGAAGATGATACACCCTATCGAAATAGTCTGATCAAAATTGTTGAGAAATTCGAAACGAATTATCACTCACAGCTTATTTCATGGAAAGGTGATATTCGCCCATTTCGGGAATATGCACTAGATATTTTGGAGGTCTATCCCTATCGAACTTTTGACCTCAAAATGATACCAAGGTTGGTGAGTAAATCAGAAGCAACTCCAGATTATCAAGCCGTCATTCCTTGGAGCGTGGGCGAAACTGATGAGAAGCTTCAAGTAGTGCTAGGCTACATCAATGGGAAGCGAACTATAGAAGAAATTATGCAGCAGTCAGAATTTGAAGATTCAGAAATCATGGCGATTATGTCGATGCTTGACAAGTATAAATGGATCACACTAACTAGGCGTCTCGAGGATGGGTCAGTTTTAATAAAAATCATGGACCCTCCAATGTTCCTACTTGGCGTATATGGTGAGCAGCTGACGAAGCTTGTTGAAATGTGTGATGGCACCAAGACACTATCTGAAATCTGCAAACTTCTTCCATATAACATGGAGGCTGTTAAAACCGTAGCCAGTCGTCTTATAGATGCTGGCGTGTTGGGTTACGTTGATACTCCTTCATCGGTGCAACGGAAAACGGAGGTCTAGGATTTGGCATTGGATGTTTCTAAAGTACGGTACATTTCCCTCATCCGAATGGAGGGCGGAGAGTCTGTATTGAATATTCCATATGCTGAACTCACAGTTGATCCTGACTTGATTGCTGGATTCGTTACTGCTGTAATCATATTTGCTAAAACACCAATACGAACGATTAGAAAAGCCGCATATGATATTCTAATAGAGGTAGGAGAGAGCGTTCTTGTTTTGCTTGTTGTTGATCCTGTGCCTGATGAAGCTCCTTACCGTGAGAAGCTCAGACGTATTCTAGGATTAGTTGAGAGCGAACATGGTGACAAGCTTCGGCATTTTGAAGGCGACATTCGGCGGTTCCGGGAGTTTGCTCTAGATATCATTCAAGAGTTTCCATTTTCATCTGTAGATTTGGATTTAGTTCCGATGAAGCGAGAAAAAGGTGTAAGAATCCCATTTCGAGTTGGCGCTGTAGATCATGACTTAGAGCAGCTTGAATCTTTCATCAATGGGAAACGTACGGTTGCTGAGATCATGGACCTTATTGGATTCTCTGATAAAAAAGCGCTGGCTCTTATTTCAACTCTAGACAGATATCAATGGATAGATTTCAAGAAACGTCTCACAGATGATGATGTGCTTGTGCGATCTGAGTGTCCCAAGATGAAACTTGGTATTTTGAAATCTCAGTATGGAGAACATTTGGAAGATATTCTTGAGAAATTTGATGGTGAGAAGAAAATACACGAAGTTGTAGAGTCTCTTCCAAAGCTTGATCCAAGAGCGCTTTGGTTTCTGATTAACAGACTAGTTGAGTTAGGATGTCTCTCTGTGAAGAAAGTGCGCTAGAGAATTGAATCACATCCGGGGATTCCAACCACATCGCTTCTACATTGTTTACAATATGTGAATTGTTCAATGAATGAAGAGGCTTCCTTTCTGATATTTTGGATCTCTTGAAAGGATGGTGCTCTATTTGATGAAAGCTTGTCATTAGGAACTAATGGTACTATATTCTGTAGTTCTGCACCTGCTCTAGAAATAACACCTGCCAAATTTACCATATCATGCATATTGATTTCCGGAATAAGTATGGAATTTACCTTTACATGTATTCCTTCATTCGATGCCATTCTGATACCATTTATCTGTGCATCTATTATCTTCGAGGCCATTATTTCACCTCGAACTAGAGTATTTTGAAATCTCGCCCATTCATAAATCTTGGATGCTGTTGAAATGCATGGTGTACTCATGGACACTGAAACTGTTGCGACATTGACTTCTTTCAACCAGTCGACGTACTCACTGAGGAGCACACCATTTGTGCTCAAACACATAGAGATGTCTTGAAACTCCATCCTGATTCTCTCTAATGTTTCAAATGTTTCTATATTTGCCAAGGGTTCTCCAGGTCCAGAAATTGCTACAATTTTGAGGTTTGGATTCTTATCAATTTCTATTCTCGTTCTATTAACAGCAATATCGGGTGTCATTATTTGTGAAGAGAATCCTGGTTTAGAGGAATGACACGAGGAACCTAATGTTTGTGAACAGAATGCGCATTTGACATTGCAAACTGGAGCCACAGGGAGGTGAATTCTATGCCAGAGTATACCTCGATTAAGTGAATAACAAGGATGGTGATTATAGGGGTATACACTTGAAGTGACCATTTTTCTTCAAATCGCCTGATGGAGTATTTTCCTTGCTTCTCTAGCTGTTTTCTTGGCATCACTGAAAATAATCCCAAGTTTTGCATTCTCAGGAGCAGTTATCGTAAGTAGATAATCAGCTGAGATTGAGATAACGAGAGTTGTTCCTAGGTCTCCTTCGATAATGATAGACCTGAGTTCGCCTTGCCTGAGTTCTTTTACGGTCTGATCTCCAGCAGCATGGATTGCTGCAACAATGGCTGCAATAGATGCTTCTTCAGTTCCACTATGAAACCTGCTGACAAATGGCAAGCCCTCAATAGAAAACACTGCGGCACCCAGAATTGGAGATTTATTTCCAAGTTCTTTAAGGAGATTACTGAGGGTTTCCTGTAATTTCATGACATTCTGTTCTGCCAAATCTTACTCTCCCTGTACTGGTGCACAACCCTATTCTTAACAGGGTCAGTTTGGAATTAACCTAAACTATTGATAAAGCTTGGGAGAATGTTAGATAGTTTATTTTTTCCGTTGAAATTCATTCAATTAATCTTACTGAAGTTACTTTGTCACTATGAAGAGAAGCTGTTGGAAGTTTCATCACTCTTAGGACATTATCAGCTTCTCCCTCAAGACCTGTTTTTTTCAGAAGTTCAATGAATTCAAAACCTGTCGTAATGACTAGTCCCTTAACGGGTTTTCCAATTTTCATTGATTCTAGGAGTTCTTCAGCTGACCAGAGTCTACACTTCATGTCAAGATCACTTTGTTTCTCAAGATGAGTGATACCTTTCTTTGCTATCCCTCTATTCTCTCTCTGCTCACTGGTGTATGCTCGACGCCTATAGATCTGCCTCAATCTTGATAGACCGAGTTCAACCAATTCTTTAGAATAGATTGTTTTTCCATAGAGGTTCCTTACACTTTTTGTTGTGCTTGTCACTAACCAAGCAGTTCCATATGCAGCTTGATAGCGCATGCCTTTGAGTATCTCAGACTCACTTAGGAGTGTAATAGATCTATAACCCTTATACTCAACAGAAATTAGCCAACCTTGTTCTTTATGCTCAACAATGAGATCCGGCGTCAAACCTTCTCCGGTGGATGGAACACTTGTTGTAATGCCATTAAATAAATGCTTGATGAGGGCTAAGAATGCTTCATGGAATAGGTTGTGCCTGAGATTTCTTGCTTCCTGAGGATGCCTTAATCCTGCTTCACGGTATAAGACTGGCATCTCTCCTTTCTGCCCAGTTTTTGCTTTTATTTCGCTTTTTGTAGTCAGTTTTCCTTTTGCATGATTTTGTTTCACAAGTATGATTGCGGCTTCGTTACTGATTAAATCAAAAACTATCCTCCCGATGTCAGATTCCTTCTCCTTAGGATTCTCTGCAACTCGACGCTTTGCTTCAGAATATGCCCAATCAATCACATTCTGAGCTTCTTCACCAAGTAAAGCTGTTATTGAGTTCAATTTTCCATTTAATGTATATTTTTTCACATATTTTTTAAGTGCAGTACCAATGGTCAATTTTCCGGACAATAGGTATCTCTCTCTTCATTCATGTTATTTTGCTCTTCTGACGATGTCCTTGGTCAGCTTCACTTCTTGCGAAGAGTCATCATATGATACAAGGTCAGCGGCTGCTAAATCGTGCACAGCTTTGAGAACTGCAGCTGGTTGTATACCTGTACTGGATGTAATGTTCTTCCTTGTAATTGCAGTTTTCACGTCATGCAATGTATATAGGATTCTAGCATGAGGTTTACCGTAGAATACAGTTTCAATGAGGGTTATATAGATTGCAAGAAGGTCACTGACATCAACTTTCTCTTGCAAAGCATCTTTTTCAGCTGATGCCTCTCGATAGAGTTCTGAAACCCTTGAGAGTTGTTCATTAATTTCATCCATCTCTCTTCGGAGTTCATCTCGCTCCCTCCGAAGGGTTTCTTCTGCCTCACTTTTTGATGCTTCAGCTTCGTCAGCTCTAGAACTCATATTTTCAACCTCTTCTTTAGCAGCAGCTAATTCTGACTTTGCTTTGTCTCTATCCTTCTCCGTTTTTTCAAGCTTTGTTGAGAGTTCCTTTATTTTTTCCTCAAGGGCCCAAGTTTTTTCTTCTGCTTCTCTTCTTGTGGCTCTGAGTTCTTCTGCTTCGCTATCGAGGCTTTCTCGTTCATCCATCAGTTTGACAATTGAATCCTTGAACTCATCGAGTAATTCAAGCATTTTTTCCCTATCGGTCACTTTAACACTCCTCACTTGCAATGAGCATAACTTGCTTTATATCACTTATCAAGGATTTTGCGCTGATACTTTTCAAATCATATCAGTTTTACATCCTGTTCACTTGACTTTGTTCGTAAATATCGAATATACGTCTTCTTCAGTTCTACTAGGGGATACCCAAACGCCTTGAATGCTTCAAGTTCACCTTTCTTCTTTTTCTTAATCATGATTTCATTCTGCTTGCAAAGAATAGAATCTTGATTTATGGATGGTATGTTTCTATTCTGTTGAGCACATGTCATATCTGATTTTGACATCGCCTCCAAAGAATGCTCAATATCAGATAACATACCATTTTTTCCCCAGAAGTCCTCGGTTGAGAGACCAACAAATCTTGCTTGTGGAGTTGCGAGTCCTTGTATGTTTGCTAATTCGATTGAGTTACTTTTGATTGTTGAAAAAATTCTCAGAGACCATGGACTCATATCTACCAAGACTAGAATGGGCACTTCATTATCAGCAAGTCTTCTTATCCATGCTCTCATGTTTCGACCGGGTTGGCCAAAAAGTGAACCCACACCGACTCTGAGCTGTTCCGGCACGCCAAGTTCGATGAGATTTCTTGCCATTGCTTCCTTTTCAACGAATATAGCTGCATCAATATTGATGTCGTGAATATCTACGTCGAATGGCCTGGATGAGATAAACCATCCATATTCTCCAGTGGAACTGCAATTCAATCGTTTTCCTGACAGATCAGATAATGTGACATCCCCATAGAATGTTCCTTTTGGCGAACTAACAACGCCAAACTCCTCTCGCGAAACTGAAGCTCCCCTATGTCTAATGATTCTTTCACACAGGTTGATCAATCTGTTTGTTTCCGATTGATCATTTATTTTCATAATATCTTGAACATGCCTCACTTTGTGCAAATAATAGAAATCTCTAAGGCTCATCGATAGACCTTGTTCTAGGTGTTCCTTGAATTGAGTTAGTCCATATACGAGACCTGCAATTGTCTTTGCACTCTCAACTTTCCGTCCATCAATGAATGAAGGTTTATCATCAATGGGGATGTATCCTTTTGCTTCATCATAATCGACATTCTTCTTATTTGAACCAAAATAGCCAATTTCTGGTAACTCACCATCATTTATTGTATCAGCAATTGTATCGAGAACTCTATCTATCAGGCTCAACACATCCCCCTTCGTTGAGGCAACTGATGTATCGTTCACTCATGATCTCCCCCTTTCGCACCGAAGATTTTAGTAATAGATATGTTTCTTTTCAGAGTAGTTGTGAGAATTTCTGCCATGAACGTATAGTATTCTGCAAGTCGGTTCTCTCTCTTTCTTTCCCTATAGACTCTTTCTCGTCTTCTGACTTTTTCTCCAATCTCTCTTAGACAGTCCTTGAATCCTAGCTCAATCTCCCTTCTTACAATATCCACATCACCAATGTATTCCTTGCCAACGGTTTTGTAGGGTATCTTCGTGGAACAAATGTGCATGACGAACACTAACGGATCATCCTGATGGAGCCCATAGTTCTTTAGATTTAGGTCTCGTACAACTCTGAATGTCACGTCTGAACGTTCATCATAGAGCAATGGTATTCTATTTGCGAAACGGAAAATGTTGATGCCATTATCGATCTCGCCACCATATGCCACACCTGTTTCAATTATGAACGGATGGCCTTCAGAAACATTTGGGGATCTTTGTTTGAAAACTGCAAAATCTGGAAACAGTCGTTGGACTCCAGCACTGAGCACTTCAGGACCTGCAGGTGAGAGGGATTTTGGTGAAGGCGGTAGAAACCTGTCATAGGTTGCAAGCGCATTCATCATGGCAATGAGCGCTTGCTGATCCAGGGTCATCGGATTCCTTTCAGGTTCTATTCCTGTATGTGAAAGGAAATCTTCTGCGATTGATACTCCAACCCGCTGGAAAGAGTTCTTCATGAATGATAGCATAGTCCTAAATCTAGTTGCGCCAATCATCTTCTTGAGTAGTTCAACATCAATTCCCTTTGGATGCGGCTTCATCTCACTCGGGGCGACAGGGAGCTTGTCAATCATCCTATCATAATTTTGAATCTCTCCATCTGGAGTTTCCAACAGAAGTGATGCATATGGGACTATTATCGCCGTCTGAGCGAAATAGTCTTTGATTTTCTTCTTACTTCGAACCCAATCACCTTGCAGCTTATACGAGACCATGGTTCCTTTCTCGTGAGGCGATTTCTCAATAATTTCCTCCTCGAGAATTTCTGGTTGGTTTGCATCGATATCGAGTCGCATGACAATTCTGTGTCCAAACTCATCACCCTCTTTTCCTGTGATTACTTCTATAGGCGCTTGTGTTGTGACCTGACCGTAAAGAAGCGCTAAACTACCTCCCAGTCCGAACGTACCTCTACTTTGTCTGAGGGTGAATTTTGTGCCGGTCAGCATTTTTCCTATCAAGACTGGAACGTCTTCCTTTCGCATACCCTTACCATTGTCTTTTACTACAAGTTCAAAGATTTCTGGACCGATGTTTAATACATCAAGCTCTCTACTTGGTTCTTCTTCACGTTTCAGAAAAACGCAGATTTCAGGCAAAACGCGTTCTTCTTCGCAAGCATCAAGACTATTTTCTACTAGCTCACGAATTGAAACATATAATGAGCGGGCTGGATTATCAAATCCTGCTATTGTACGATTCCTGTAGAACCATGCGGACACTGAGAGTTCCGTAATATCTGGGTTGTATCTATTTGTGGTGAGCAACAAAGCAGCCCCCGGACAATAAAAAGCTGTATTGTTCTGCTATGAAGCATGGTATTATTCCAGCAACATCTAGAGTCCTAGAAATGGGTATGCAACATATCCGAAAACTAGCATGAACAGAAGTCCAATAGTTACCCCAAGCCAAACGCGACTATTCCAGTATCTTACAGTTGCTCCATCAAAGGGTTGGATTGGAATCATATTAAAGAGACCTAGGAATGCGTTCAATTGAACACCATATCTAAGGAGGACCCCCAGTGGGAACAGGTTGACTCCAAATACAAACAACAAAATGGATACTATAGCGAGGACTGCTGCAATCAGAAAATTGACCATCGGTCCAGCAAGATTAGACTTCCCACTATGTTCAACATTTGTTGTTCCACTGGTATAAACAACGCCTGTGCCAAAAATAGGCAATGAGAATAGAATCGCCATGGCTGATAGATAATAACCCATAGAGGTCATTCGGAACTCCGACCACATACCATAATTCTGCGCTACGAACTTGTGTGCCATCTCATGCGCCATAAAGGATGCAAGAAATATGGCAATGGTACCAACAATTAACCACCACAAACCAACACTAAGAAGATATCCTACCTCAGTAATCGCATTGAATATACCAAAAGAATTACCAAAAATGGAGATAGCCACAAGGATTACTAATATTGAAGCAATAATGAGATCACGAATCTCAGTGGACGAAAACCGTCCTCGTTTTGTTCGTTTTCTTTTCAATTTACGTACTGAAGAGGCACGAGAACTGTCTTTCTCCGGATATCCTATAGAATCTGAAACTTTTCTTTGTGCTTCCTCACGAACTTTATGCATCGCAGGACATCCGTGACTCTCTGGTAATCTATGTTCCGAAAAATAGACTGTGTTGCAATAGGGGCATACAAAGCCCATATCCTCTACACCACAGAGAGAACATGTTGTCATGTATTTCACACTCAAGTCTATTTGACATCATGGCTTAGTCAATATATTCGTATTCCTATGACATCATTTTTTTCGCCAGCCTGACAAAATGCTTAAGTGATATGATGCCTGAGCCCGCCATGAGCCGGGAGACTAAAGGAGCGGTACTATTTGGATTATGATGTAGCTATCGTTGGTAGCGGCCCTGCTGGTATATTCTGTGCTCTTGAGCTAGTTGAGCACAAACCAGACTTGAAACTCATCGTAATCGAACGAGGAAAAAGTATTGAGAATCGCACTTGTCCCAACTCAACTGCTGCAGTGGGATGCAAGAAATGCAATCCTTGTAACATTCTTGCTGGATGGGGGGGAGCTGGAGCTTTCTCTGATGGCAAGCTAACTCATTCGACTCAAGTCGGAGGTTGGCTTGATGAATTAATCGGAGACGAACGCCTAACGGAACTGATAGAGTATGTTGATGCAAAATACCTGTCCTACGGAGCTCCAAAGAAGATCTATGGTAGTAATGATGAAGACATCGAAACCTACCGAAAAAAAGCTGCTCTAATTGGGATGCAGCTAATCCCTCAACGTGTCCGTCATATGGGCCGAGAGGGTTGTATCAAAGTGATGGGTCGCATGTATAACGACATCCTTCAACATGCAAATATCAAATTCAAGACTGAGGCAAAAGACATCCATGTAAATGGTGGTTCTGTAAAAGGTTTGGAAACCAATGGCGGTGATTTGATTAAAGCCCGCTATGTAATTGCTGCTCCTGGGCGCGTCGGCAATGAGTGGCTCTCTAATCAAGCTCAGCGTCTCAATCTTCATACTGAGAATAATTATGTAGACATGGGTGTTCGGGTTGAGATACCCGCGCCTGTAATGCAGGAGATTGCAGATTCACTTTACGAGCCAAAACTAGTGTACTATTCTCGACGTTTTGACGATAAGGTTCGGTTATTCTGCTTTAATCCCGGTGGTGTTGTGACAAGTGAGTACTATGATGAGATACTCACAGTAAATGGACAATCTTTCGCCAACAAGAAGACTGCAAACACAAATTTTGCACTTCTAGTTTCTACGAAGTTTACTGCTCCCTTCAAAGAACCTATAGCGTATGGAAGGTCTATTGCTCGACTAGCCAACATGCTTGGTGATGGTGTTATCGTCCAAAGATTGGCTGACTTACAACGCGGGAAAAGAAGTACGAAGGAGCGAATTGCTAGAAGTCCTGTCAAGCCAACACTTCCAAGTGCTTGCCCAGGGGATCTCAGTTTTGCACTTCCATATAGACACCTTAGTTCCATTTTGGAAATGCTAAATGCACTTGACGAACTTTGTCCGGGTGTTGCAAGTGCTGGGACTCTTCTCTATGGTGTTGAAGTGAAATTCTATTCGTCCCGATTAAAACTTAGCACAGAGCTTGAAACTCAAGTGAAGAACCTTTATGCTGCAGGTGATGGTGCTGGGATAACACGTGGGCTCATGCAAGCCTCAGTTTCAGGCTTGCTAGTGGCTCGCGATATTCTCGAAAAGGAAGGAATCACCTTCTAGAAGGTTCTATGAAACACTGACTACTTCCAAACCCTTAAATACTAATATACCAAGTGGTATCCTAGGTACTGGCTGACAAGCAGTACGGAAAGGGAGCCCCTTTGGTGACTAGGAGGGCGGCAGCAGCCGCCCGGGGCTTCGTAATGGGAGGTTATTATGTAGATGATAGATGATGACGTTGAGTCAGAGTTCAAAAGAATGATCGAGCAATTCATGAAAGCCTTTGGTATTCCAGAGGGTAGTATGACGATTAGGTCATGGAATGGCTCAAATGTCTATCAATCCCCCGAAACTGAAATCCAACCAGTGAATGAAGAACCTAATGTTGAGAAGATTGATCTTGGAGAGAGTACTCTAATTCTAATTGATGGTCTACATGACACAGATACCCCCACTGTCAAAGTGTCAGGATCAAAGATTATTGTACAGATTAGTCCTGATAGAAAAGAAATCGATATCGAAGTCGGATTCCAGATTGATTTGAAAAAATCGATTGTTACTAATCGAAATGGTGTATTGGAAATCTCCGCGATAAAAGCTGAGAATATCAAGATCAAGGAAAATAGTGGATTTTTGAAGATAGAATAAACTGAGTGTGAAATGAATGAGTGAAGATACCGTTCGGTTGAAAGTGGCTGCAGCCATGCCAAAGGATCAAGGACGTGGTATTGTAAGACTAAATTCAGAGGTTAGAAATCACCTAGGTATTCATTCAGGCGATTATGTCCTTCTGAAAGGTGCGAAAGAAACTGTAGCTGTTGCCTGGCCTAGTTTGAAAGAAGATGAAATTCTCGATATGGTGCGGATGGATGGTCTCATTAGAAATAATGCTGGCGTACGTCTTGGTGAAATGGTGGAAGTAAGTAAAATAGACGTGTCTGAAGCTACGAGAGTCATAATAGCTCCTAGTCAGCCTTTAAGATTTCAACATGGATTTGAGGGATATGTGAAGCAACAAATCATCAATAAACCTGTTACTAGAGGGGATGTAATTCTTATATCTGCTATTGGCTCTGGACTGCAATTTGTTGTGACAACTGTTTCACCAAGTAAGCATGGAAGAATCACTTCATCAACCAGCCTTGAAGTCATGACGAAACCAACTAAGCCTGATGAAATCTCAGTTCCCCAAATTACCTATGAAGACATTGGAGGTCTTTCTAAGGAATTACAAAAGATTAGAGAAATGATTGAACTTCCTATGAAATCTCCAGAACTATTCAAAAGATTGGGTATTGCTCCTCCCAAAGGAGTGCTCCTGCATGGTCCTCCTGGTACTGGTAAAACTCTGATAGCTAAAGCAGTAGCAAATGAATCGGGTGCAAATTTCAAGGTCATCAATGGACCTGAGATAATGTCGAAATTTTATGGTGAGTCTGAACAGAAGTTGCGTGAAGCATTTGAGGAAGCTGAGAAGAATGCCCCGAGCATCATATTCATTGATGAGCTTGATAGTATCGCGCCAAAACGTGCAGATGTCACTGGCGAGGTCGAGAGACGTGTAGTTGCACAACTGCTTGCTCTGATGGATGGACTTGCTGGGAGAGGTCAGGTAATTGTAATTGGTGCTACTAATCGAGTCGATGATGTTGACGAAGCTCTTAGAAGGCCCGGTCGGTTTGATAGGGAAATAGAGATCGGTGTGCCTGATAAGAAAGGTAGGTTGGAAATCCTACAGATTCATACTCGTGCTATGCCACTTGAGGAAAAGATTGACCTAGAGAAACTTGCTGCAATTACTCATGGATTTGTAGGAGCTGATTTGGCAGCTTTAGCGAGGGAATCAGCAATGAATGCACTACGGCGGGTACTACCTCATGTTGATCCTGATACTGGCGATATACCCTCTGATGTCCTGAGTTCATTATTTGTTACACAGGAAGATTTTGAATCTGCACTTGCTGGAATTGCTCCGTCTGCTTTGAGAGAAGTTCTTGTTGAACGACCCAATATAAAGTGGGATGATATTGGTGGTCTAAGAGACGTCAAAAGACGACTTCGTGCAGCTGTTGAAGGTCCATTGAAATATCCTGAAGTTTTCGATGGCATGGGTATTAGAACTCCTCGCGGTGTTCTACTATTCGGTCCACCTGGCACTGGAAAAACTCTGCTAGCAAAAGCAGTTGCAACTGAAAGTGAGGCTAACTTCATCTCAGTTAGAGGGCCAGAAATTTTCAATAAATATGTTGGCGAATCCGAGAAAGCTGTACGTGAGATTTTCAAGAAAGCAAGACAGACCGCTCCGTGCGTTATTTTCTTTGATGAGATCGATGCAATTGTAAGTTCCCGAAGTGAACGTGACGAAACGGGAGTTACCAAACGCATAGTAAACCAATTCTTAGCAGAGTTGGATGGTTTGGTAAATCTTCAAAATGTTCTTGTGATTGGAGCTACAAACCGTGCTGAATTGATTGATCCTGCAATGAAGCGACCTGGTCGGTTTGATGAAATACTCTACGTTGACGAACCTGATGAAGAGGCACGATTAGCAATTCTAAAGATTCACACCAAAAGAATGCCCCTTGCTAACGACATATCACTTGAAGATATTGCAAGGAAAACAAAATGGTATACTGGAGCTGATTTGGAGGGATTAACTCGCATCGCTGCAATGCTAGCCTCCGGGATTATCAATATCAAAGATAAGGAAGCAAAGGAACCAAAGGTGGCCAAAGTGACTATGAGCCACTTTGATTTGGCTATGACGTTAGTACCCGCTACACTTGATGAGAAGTCCTCTGAGTACTATAAAAGTCAAGCTGATTTTGTCCTGAAACGTCAACCTGATCGAGGTCTTGGTTACATAGCGTAGACTCGATGAAGTGCGACCAAGCATCTCACAAGATGATGTCAAGCGATTTCTTGCTTTGGCTGAACAGGTGAAGAAGCGTCAGCCTCGAAGCGCGCCTGATACTCTGCCA